>CAYTQA010000131.1:0-8399 GCA_964439495.1 uncultured Terriglobales bacterium
GGCCATGTGCAGCACCTCAATACCGAAGACGCGGGCCATCTGCTGCTCGTATTTAAAATCAGGGTCGCCGAATTTTTTGAACCAGGCAAAGTTGTCGAAAACCGAATGATAGACGCCATAGGAGCCGCCCGATCCAATGTCGGTGGCGGGAACGCCCATGCGTTGCAGGAAGACGGAGTAATCGGAGCCGCTGCCGAGATCTCCTACCTCGACATCCTGCTCGACTTTGGCGTTGGGCGGGCGGTTGCTCCCACCAATGTCAGGGGTGACGCGGCCCTGTTCGCCCCGGCCGTTTTTCCACGCCTCATACACCGTGCCCCCTTTGGGACTGGGGACCATTTTGGCGACGTCCCGCACGAACTGTTTGAGCGTGGGGACGGCGCTGGCGGAAAAATTTGGCCCCGAGACGCCTACGTCCACATTGAAATAGGCGTCCGCATTGGCCAGCTCGCGCTCATGCTCCTCGCCCCATTCCGTAGATCCAATCAACCCTTGCTCTTCCGCGTCCCAGCTTCCAAAGATGATGGTCCGCCTCGGCTTCCAGCCGGATTTAAGAAGATCGCCAATGCCGTGCACCGCCTCCAGCATGGCGGCTGTCCCGCTGTTGGGGTCCACCGCCCCATAGACCCAGGCATCGCGATGATTGCCGGCAATCACCCACTCAGCCGGCAGCTCCGAGCCGGTCGCCGTCCCGATCACGTCCCAGATGGTGCGATACGCGAGCTCCATCTTCAGGTGCATTTTCACCCGAACCGGCCCGGGGCCGAGGTGATAGGTGAAAGGGAGGGCGCCTTGCCAGTCGCGCGGCGACTCTGGCCCCACCAGATTTTCCAGCAGCGGACGCGCATCCGCATATGAGATGGGCGTGGTCGGAATCTTGGGAAGCGCCGGCGACTGTTCGGGCGGTATCCGCTTTGAGGCGGGGAGGTCCATGGTGGAGGCGACGCCCGGCGTGGTGGGATCTCCGGGATATTTGAAGGTGAACTCCACCGAGCCGCGCTGCACCCCGGTATCGGGACGGAAGGGCCCGCGCGGATATTTATCCCCGCGAAAATACCCGTCATCGATGGGATCGGAATAGATGATCACCCCGGCGGCCCCGTGCTGCTGGGCCACGTAGCTCTTTACTCCGCGAAAATTCGCACCATAACGCACCACCACGATCTTGCCGCGCACATCGATCTTCATTTCTTCAAGCTTTTTGAAATCCTCCGGACGGCCGTAGTTTGCATAGACCACATCGCCTTCGACATCGCCCGAAGGAGAATATCCGTTGAAGGGCATCACCACTCGCGGGTCGTCCTGATAGGGATCGCCTTCCACGTGCTCACGCGTCGGCCCATGCATCTTTACCGTGGCGGGAGCGGTCACATCGACGCTGACCTCAAGAGGACGCGGCAGCAACACGTTATATTCGACAATCCGGGTGTTCAAGCCCGCCTCGCGAAATTTCTGGGCAACGTAATCCGCTGTCTTTTTGTCCTCCGGAGTGCCCGCCATGTGAGGTTCGGCGGTCAGGGTCCGCAGGTGCTCCTCCGCCAGCTTCGGATCGGGGACGGCAATAAACTTTTCGTCCACCTGCGCCTGAGCGGCAAAATTCCGGAAGCCGAAGATCTGCGTGGGGGCGGCCGATGTTTTCGCCTGAGGCTGAGACTGCGATTGCGATGGCCCGGCGATCAGGGCAAAGCAAATCAAGAGTACGGTCCGGGGCTGAAGAAGATGCGCTGTGAGTTTCAAAAGTGGAATTCCTTTAATTACAAAAGTTCAAGACAGCTACAACTTATAAAACAGACGAGCTTACACTATAAAGCAGCAATAGGGTGGATTGCCGTGCGCATCCAACTATCCACACCATGACTGACCCAGAACTTCACACCGAACAGGCAATGGGCCCGATCGAGGCTGCGGCGCTCAAGGGCTCCGCTCCTCCGGATGTCTTTGAGGAAAGCGCCGCCTCGTCTCTTGTGCAGGCCCCGCCGGAGAGCGCGGCCGGGATGTCCGAACCCGCTTCACAGGAGCTGGTCCCGGACCAGCATGGCCTGGGCAGAATGTTCCTTGCGCTTCGCCATCGTGACTTTCAGTATTTCTGGGCAGGCAACTTTCTCTCCAACATTGGGACATGGATGCAGAACATCGCCCAGGGCTGGCTGGTGTTACAGCTTTCGGATTCTCCTTTCTGGCTGGGATTGGTTGGGTTCGCCTCCTCCGCGCCCATGATGATCTTCACGCTCTTTGGAGGTGTGATCGCGGACCGCATGGACAAGCGGCGATTGCTGATATGGACGCAGTCCGCCATGATGGTCTTCGCCTTCATCATGGCCCTGCTGGCCTATATGAAGGTGATCACCATCTGGCAGATTGTTGTTCTGGTTTTCCTTACCGGGGTAGCCATGGCGCTGAACACGCCCAGTTATCAGGCCCTGGTCCCGATGCTGGTGCCCGCTGAAGATCTCAGCAATGCCATCGCCTTGAATTCCGCTCAATTTAATCTTTCCCGCGTACTGGGACCGACGCTCGGCGGGTTCGCAATGGCGTGGATCGGGATCTCCGGCAACTTCTTCCTGAATGGTCTGAGCTTCCTGGCGGTGATTGTGGCATTGATGCAGATCCATTATCCGCGAGAGCCGCGCAGGAAAGGAATCAGCATGTGGGAGACCCTGCTGGAAGGGTTTCGTTATTCCTTCAGCTTTCCCGAAATGCGCGATCTGATGATCCTGATTTCGGTCACCAGCCTGCTGGGAGTGCCTTACATTACATTTATTCCACTCTTTGCGCGGGACATTCTTCATGTGGGCGCGCGCGGGCTTGGCCTGCTGATGGCATGGTCCGGCATGGGCGCGTTTATGGGCGCGGCGACCATCGCTTACATGGGACGGGCAAAACGCCGGGGAAAAACCGTAATCATCTCGGGATGCGCCTTCTTTGCTTCGATCGTCCTGTTTTGCATCTCGAACCGCTTCTGGATTTCAGGAGTGCTGCAGGCGATTGCGGGATATTCCATGATTGTGATGGTCGCCAACATCAATACGCTCATGCAGGAATTATCGACCGACGAGATGCGCGGCCGCGTGATGAGCATTTATGCAACGGCGTTTCTGGGTTTTACCCCGCTGGGCAGCCTGCTGGCGGGATCCTTCGGGCATTTGCTCAGCGCGCCGCTGGCGATCGCCGCCATGAACGTTCTGGCGATCATCCTCTATCTGGTCGTCTACTATGTTTCTCCGCCGTTAAGAGAGCTGGACTGATCCCAACTTACTTTCCCGCCAATTCACGCTTTACAATCTCGCTCACCAGCTTGCCCTCCACCCGGGTCCCGTTGGAATTGAATTTGGCCATCGCCGCTTTCATCACATTGCCCATGTCCTTCATGGTGGGCGAGCCCATCTCCTGAATGGTGGCGCGGACCACGCTGACGATCTCGTCCTCGCCAGCGGCTTTGGGCATATAACTTTCGATGATCTGGATTTCCGCCGCTTCCTTGTCCGCCAATTCCGGGCGTCCGCCTTTTGTGAACTGCTCGATGGATTCCTTGCGCTGCTTGATTAATGTGCTCAGAATGGCGAGCGATTCCTGGTCGTTGAGCGGTGCGCGCTTTTCAATCTCTTTATTTTTCAGCGCGGACTTTACCATGCGCAGGGTGCCGAGGCGGTGCTCCTCGCGGGCCTTCATCGCGGTGGTGATATCGCTGGTGATCTTTTCTGCGATACTCATGTGCATTCTCCAAAATTAAGACAATTCAATTATATTGGTAAGAACACCCTAATCAGAAAGTTACAATAAATCATGCTTAAAAAAATCCGTCTTTTTACTCCTGGTCCCACACCGTTGTTGCCGGCAGCCCAATTTGCCATGGCCGCTGCCGATATTCATCATCGCACCGCGGAGTTTCGCGCCCTCTATCAGCGCGTGCTTGGACAACTCAAGGAATTTGTCGGCACCAACAATGATGTAATCCTGATGGCCGCTTCCGGAACCGGCGCCATGGAAGCCGCTGTCTCCAACCTCACCTCGCCCGGCGATCAGGTGCTGGTGCTCTCCGCCGGAAAATTTGGCGAGCGCTGGACCAGCCTGGCCAAGGCATTTGGCTGCAAAGCCGAAGTGGTGAGCGCTCCCTATGGCCAAACATTTTCATTGGATGAGGTGCGCGCAAAACTCACGCCCGACGTTCGCGTGGTGTACATGCAGGCGACCGAAACCTCTACCGGCGTTCGCCACGATGTGAAGGGAGTTGCGGAGCTTCTCCGCGGCACCGACACGCTGCTCGTGGTTGACGCCATCACCGGCCTGGGCACCACCACGCTGGAAGTGGATAGCTGGGGCATCGATATCATCATCGGCGGATCGCAAAAAGCGGTGATGATCCCGCCCGGACTTGCCTATTGCGCGGTCAGCGAGCGGGCATGGCAGCGCATGGAGAGCACCAAGTCGCCGCGTTATTATTTCGACCTGCGCAAGGAAAGAAAATCCGCGGCCAAAGGCGAATCGGCTTATACGCCGGCGGTGGCGCTTATCGCGGCCCTGGGCGCAGCCTTCGATTACATTGCCGCCAACGCAGGCGGAAATCTGGCCGAAGGACGCAAAAAACTGATCCACAATGCGGAAACCTGCGCCGAGATGACGCGCGCCGCGGCGAAGGAGCTCGACATCAAACTGTTCGCTCCTCAGTCCCCGGCGTCGGCTGTAACCGCCCTCCTGCCGCCAGCGGGAATAGATTCGGGCGTGATTGTGAAGGGGCTGAAAGAGCAGTTTGGGACGGTGATTGCAAATGGCCAGGGCGAGATGAAAGGCCAGCTCTTCCGCATTGCGCACCTGGGATATTTCGATTACCTCGACACCATCGCTCTGGTTGGAGCTTTGGAGCATGTGATGGCCCGCATCACGCAGCCGAAGCACGTTGAATTTGGCAAGGCCTTGAAAGCAGCGCAGATGGTCTTTGCCGCCAAAGGAAATTTAAGCGCGGCGCAAAAAGCCTAAGCGGTTTACTGCTTCAGCTTACGCACGACTCCGCCCAGATCGCCGAGTTCGCTCAGCATCTGGGCGGCATTTTTTTTATAAATGGGATGGAGCGCCTGCGGCGCGATTTCCGCCAGGGGAACAAGAACGAACCTGCGCGTTTGCATTGCTGGATGCGGGACCTTCAAGTCGCTCTGGTCCACAATTTCTTGATCGAAGAGCAGCAGATCGATATCGATCCGGCGAGGTCCCTTGGCTTGGTCGCGCACCCGGCCCATCTCCCGCTCGATCGCAAGCAGCCCTCTCATCAATTCATTGGGGGTACGGGAGGTGCGGAGTTCAACCGCGCAGTTCAGAAACCAGGGCTGCTCGGTGAATTCCATGGGCTCGGTTTCATAGAAGGTAGACACACGCCCTACTTCTCCCAGGGCTGCGAGGCGGCGGACCGCTTCCTGCAATTGCGCCGCACGATCTCCGACATTCGATCCCAGCGAGAGATATGCCGTCTTCAGCGCGCCGGACACTACAGTTCGCGGGCTTCCCGCCTGAGTTTTACCGCTTTGCGCGCGAGATGAGCAACATATCCCAGATGGATGAGCCAGGTCGCGGCGTACGCGAGATGCAGATGGAGCAGGCCGTGGGCTGTATTCATTACCGGACCCCCTGCGCAGAAATCTTTGTATTTACCGGCGTTTCGCCAATCACGCGCGTGGCTGCCCTTTCATCGAGCTTCTGGCGCATCCGTTCCAGCTTGTACCGGGCCCAGCAAACCAGGAACGCGAAGCAGGAGAAGGCAAGCCAGTTCACCCATACCGCCTTCCACATTGCGGGATCGATCCCCGAGCCCTGTCCTCCGGCAAAGACCGGCGCGGGGTGTTGAGTGCGCCACCAGCGGATCGCCATGTAATTGATGGGGACATCGAGAAAAGCAAATATGGCAAGCGTTGCCGCAATGGTCGCCGTCTGCTCTCCGCTTGAGTAGCGGCGCAGAAGAAGATAGCTCACATAGATCAGCCACAGCACTAAGGTAAGGGTCAGCCGCGCATCCCAGGTCCACCAGATTCCCCAGGCTATCTTCGCCCACAAGGGTCCGGTAACCAGCACAACCGAGCAGAAGACCACGCCCACCTCCGCCGAGCTTACGGCGATGGCATCCGCGGCCATTGCTCCTCCCGGCGAATTACGCCCGGCCAGATAGACGATGGAGGCGATCAGGTTGATGAAGAACAGCAGAAAGGCGGTCATGGCGGAAGGGAAGTGGTAATAAAAAATCCGCTGCACATCGCCCATGGTCGCTTCCGTGGGGGCGGCGACCAGGGCCTCGTACACTCCCCAGGAAAGCAGTCCCAGGGTAATGAGGGCAAGGACAGTAAATATTTTACGGTTCATAGTATTCGGTCCCGAATAGACCACGCCTCCTGTTTCCGCGTGTTCTTGCGCGAAAGCATGGCGGCAACTCGAGCTTATTCCGCGTGAAGAACGGTTTCAAATAATAGAAGACTGACTGTAGTAAATACCACGTCGTAGACGAAAAGCAACTTAATCCACTGGTCCGGCAAGTCTCCGCCGGTTAGGATAAGTTGGGTGGCTTCCACCATGGCCAGGATCGCTGGAATGGAAATAGGGAAGAGGACCAGCGGCAGCATGACCTCGCGGCTGCGGGTGCGGAGCGAGAGCGCGGCAAAAAAAGTCCCATTGACGACCAGCGCCCAGGTCCCCAGCGCCGCCACAACGATCAGCAGCCAGGGATTTCCCAAGGCGCGCAGGTTATAAAAGACCACGAACACCGGGGCCATTAGGGCCTCAATCAGCAGCACGAAAAAAAAGTTGCTCAACACCTTGCCTAGAAATAAGGCGTTGGCGGAGGCGGGCGCCACGCGCAATGCATCAAGCACCTGATTGCGCAGCTCCCGGGCCCAGGTCTGGTTGAGGGCCACGACCGCGGCAAAGAGGAAGGCGGTCCAGATAAGCCCTCCGGCAATGGCCCGCGATTCTTCGGCGGTAGGATCGAAGGCAAAGCTGAAGATCACCACGACCAGCAGCGAAAAGAAGATCATCGAGTTGAGGGCGTCTTTTGAGCGCCACTCGATGCGCGAATCTTTTTTGAGATGATTAAGCGTGGTGCGGAAGAACCTGCTCACCGGGGCCTCCGCTCGATAAGCTGCCCATCCTTCAGCACAATGGTTTCGTCGGCAAGCGCGGAGAGAATCTCGGCCTGATGCGTGATCACGAATATGGTCCTGCCGGAATCCCGCAACCGGGCGAGGAGCTCGGCCATGGCGCGAGTGGAGGCTACATCTACATTGGAGAACGGCTCATCCAGCAGGAGCAGCGCCGGATCGTGAATCAGGGCCCGGGCAAGGGCCAGGCGCTGGCGCATGCCCTGTGAGTATGCGCTGGTCCGCCGCTCCAGTTGAGGATCGAGCCCCACGACGCGCATCGCCGACTCGGCATTGGCCGCGGAAGCCGCCGCCTCTCCGTAGAGGGCGCCAAAGTATTGCAGATTTTCTGTTCCGGAAAGCTCGTCATAAAGCATGGGAGCGTGTCCCATATAGCCGGTTCTTTGGCAGAAGTCCTGGCGCGCGCTTGAGCCGAAGATCCGCACCGCGCCGCGCGTCGGCTGGGTCAGGCCGGCCATCATGCGCATAAGCGTGGATTTTCCCGCGCCATTTTCGCCCACAATCGCATAGAGCCGGCCCGCCGTAAAATTGGCGGAGAGGTCCCGCAAGGCGGCAAAGCGTCCGAAGATCTTTGTGACGTGTTCAACTGCGACAACAGGCTGTGATTCGGGAGCAGGCTGCGATATTGGGCTGTTTGCCAATGAGGATCAGTAACCGGATTTGTCGGTCGCAGCCGCTTTCCCGTTCGGAGCGGGCGCTTCCTGCTGCGAAGGGGCCGGAGCATACTTGGAAGCGCATTTTGCCTGAATTTCCTTGGCGTGGAATACTCCATCACGTCCAAAGGTGCCGATGGCGAGCGCCTGCGCGTTGTCCTTAAATGTGTCGGGAGGAGGCTCGGTCCCGCGATAGTCCACCTTCAACGTTTGTGACTGCTCCTGCAGCGTGAATTCCGCGCCGGTCCCCTGGCGGCGGATCGATCCCGGCACTACATTCCCGGCCACCCGCAGGCGCTTTGCATAGGCCCCGTCGCCCATCCCGCGCAATTCCTGAATGGTGACGTAGTAGCTCTTGCTCTGCTGCGTCCCGGAAAATCCCAGATAGAGCAAAGACAGCAGAATGACCGCAATCGCGATCCCAAAACGAATGTAGCGGCCAGATGATTTCACAGAGCTCCTCATCGGTACTTTATGGCGATAACTGCCCTCAGTCAAGAGAAACCCCTGCATTTACAAGCGTATAATTTTGTTTTCATCGCTGAAAGGCAGGAATTATGTCTGTGCACAATGGTCATAACGGAAACGGCGCCTCCGCCAATCATAATGGCGA
>CAYTQA010000132.1:0-4122 GCA_964439495.1 uncultured Terriglobales bacterium
AATTTTGTCAGTTACTTCTTTTCCGACAAGATCGCGCTGGCCATGTACAGCGCGAAGCCGGTCACGCGCGAACAACTGCCGCGCGTCTATGGCGTGGTGGAACGCCTCACCCAGCGCATCGGCCTGCCCATGCCCAAAATCTATGTGATCCCCACTGAATCTCCGAACGCCTTCGCCACCGGCCGCAATCCCTCCCATGCCTCGGTGGCCGTGACACAGGGCATCCTGAACCTGCTCGACGATGAAGAGCTGGAAGGGGTGCTGGCCCACGAGTTGGGGCACGTCCAGAACCGTGACATCCTTATCAGCTCGATTGCCGCCACCCTGGCCGGCGCCATCACCTTTTTGGCCCGCATGGGGATGTGGGCGGGAATGTTCGGCGGCTATGGCGATCGCGACGACCGCGACCGCGGCGGCGGTTTGGGCGCGCTGTTCATGCTGATCCTGGCGCCGATTGCCGCGACATTGATTCAACTTGCCGTCTCCCGCTCGCGCGAATATCAGGCCGACGCTACCGGGGCGCACTTTACCGGCAACCCCTATGCCCTGGCCCGCGCCCTGGAAAAGCTGGATGCATGGTCCAAACGCCTGCCCATGGCTGCGACCCCTTCCACCGCCCACCTGTTTATCGTCGCGCCCAGGCTGCGGATGGACTGGGCCAACCTCTTTTCCACTCATCCTCCAATGTATAAGCGCATTGAGCGGCTGACTGGACGTCCGGCGGAGCTGCAATAAGCCAACAGGAAGAGGACTTTTTTCGGATGGCGGTTTCGAATCCTTTTGCATCCTGCTATATACGGCACTTTCGTACCCGGCGATCGAGATTGCGCTTAACCTTTTTTGTAAAGCTCCTCTAGAATTAAAGAGATGTCCCAACTGACGGCCCACAACAGACCTGACGTTCTAGCCCGTTACCACCATCGCATCCAGGCCCTGGAAGCCGCTTTGCGTGAGGTGATTCGCGGCAAGGATGAAGCGGTCCGCCTGGCGCTGGTGGCCGTCTTTGCCCGTGGACATCTCCTGATTGAAGGTGTCCCCGGCGTGGGCAAAACCACCCTCGCCCATGCCCTGGCGCGCGCCCTGGATTGCAACTTTCAACGTATCCAGTTCACCAGCGACATGCTGCCCAGCGACCTGCTGGGGATCTCAATCTATTCCAGCAGCGAACAGAAATTCGAATTCAAGCCCGGGCCGGTGTTCACCAATATCCTGCTGGCCGATGAGATCAATCGCACCACGCCCAAGACGCAATCCGCGCTGCTCGAAGCGATGAGCGAGTATCAGGTGACGGTGGAGGGGATTTCACACGAGGTCCCGGCGCCGTTCATGGTGCTGGCCACGCAAAATCCGGTGGAGCATCATGGGACTTATCCCCTGCCGGAGTCGCAGATGGACCGCTTTCTTCTTCGCATCCAGATGACCTATCCCGAAGCGGATAGCGAACGCCAGATCCTGCGCGCACAGGCGGGAACGGCGCGATTGAATGAGATGGTGCCGGTGCTCTCGGGCGCGGACGTGATTGCCATGCAGGATGAGGTGTTGAAGGTGCGCGTGGACGAATCGCTGGTGGATTATGCGCTGGCCATTGTGCAGCGCACGCGGGAGAGCGAACAGCTCTCGCTCGGCGTCTCTCCGCGCGGCTCGCTGATGCTCTATCGCGCCGCCCAGGCGATGGCCTTTCTCGAAGGGCGCAGCTTCACCATTCCAGACGATTTCAAGCGGCTTGCCTTGAGCGTATTCGCCCACCGCGTGGTGGTCAATGCCCGCTATTCTTCGCTGCTCAAAAGCTCCGAACAGGCGGACAAGATCCTGCGCGAGCTGATCGAGACCGTTCCCGTCCCCTCGTAAATATCTGCCGCGGCTGAAGCCGCGCCAAATCTCTCTTAATTTCTGTCATCCAGAACGCCGCGCGAGGCGAGCTGGCGAGCCAACCCTCTGTATCTCTGCGATGAAAAACCTGCCCCGCCGGGCGCAAATAGCGGTACAATTCGAGGCCGAAGTCATCTATCTCCAATGTTGTTAAGGAACCCTTTGCGGCCATCAAATTTCCCTCGAACCGGATGTTTATTTCTTCTTCTATCGTGTGCGCTTTTGCGGGCGCAAACCGCTCCACCCGCCGAGAAACCGGCCTCTCCTCCGCCAGCTTCCTCGGCGTCTTCGGAGCAATCCGAGGCCACAACCACGTTTCACGCGGAGACGCGCATGGTGGTGGTGGATGTAGTGGTCACCAGCAAACATGGTGATCCGATTCAGGGGCTGCAAAAATCGGATTTTACGATCATAGAGGACAAGAAGCCGCAGTCCGTCCAGGTCTTCGAAGCACATGCTCCGGCAGCGCAGCCCAAAGCGCCGCCCAAAATCGACCTTCCTCCGGACCAATACACGAATTTCCCCCTCCAGCCGCCAAACCGGGCGGTGAACCTGGTCTTGTTCGACATGCTGAACACGCCAGTGACCGACCAATTGTATGCCCGCCAGCAGATGATCCAGTTTCTGAAGACGCTGCCTCCGGACGAGAAGGTGGCGCTCTTCGTCCTCGGCAGCCGGCTGCGCATGATCGCGGGCTTTACCACCGAATCCTCGCAACTGGTTGCGGCGGCCACCAAGGTCATGCCGGACCGATCCACCATGCTCGACAGCCCGGAAGATCGCATGAACGCCGAGGACGATATTAAGAAGTTGGAAGAGATGTCTTACCCGGGAGGAATGGGTGGGGAAGCTTCCATGTTCTCCAAGATGCGGCAATTCCTCGCCGACACCGAGGCCTACCGCACCGGCACGCGTGAACTGATGACGCTTGAGGCCTTTAAGGTCCTGGCTAAGGCGGTCGCCGGGTATTCCGGACGCAAAAATTTGCTGTGGCTCTCGGAAGGATTTCCGGTCAGCTTTGCGCCCGACAGCTCCAAGCCCGATGAGCGCTATACGCGGGATTATTTCACCCTTATGCGACAGACCTCCGAGCAGCTCTCAAGCGCGCAGATGGCGATCTATCCGATTGATATCCGCGGTCTGGCGGGCATGGGAGTTTCCGCCAACTTTAACGGGCGGAACGCAGTGGGTCTTCAGGGGGGCGTCTCGCCATACGCCGCTTTGCTCCATAAGCAATCCCAGGAATTGCAAGAGGCGCATTATGGCATGGACGATATTGCCGAGCAGACCGGGGGCAAGGCCTTTTACAACAGCAACGACCTGAAATTTGCCATGCGGCGCAGCATGGAACAGGGCAACACTTACTACACCCTGGCCTATGTTCCGGAAAATAAAAACTGGGACGGCCGGTATCGCCAAATCAAGGTAAAGGTCGACCGTCCGGGAGTGCAGGCGCAATACCGCAAGGGATACTTTGCCCTGCCCGAGCCAAAAGATACTCCGGACGAGTCGCACAAGGCGATGGTCATGGCGATGCAGCCCGCCATGCCGGTATCAACCATGCTTCTGCTCCGGGTGAAGGTGGCGCCTCCTGACGCGCACAACCAGATGGTGAAGATCGATTACGCCGTCTATGCGCCCGACCTCACCTTCACCGACGCTCCCGACCACCGCAAGCGCGATAAGGTGGATTTTGTGGCTGTGGCCTGGGCCAAGGACGGCAACGCCGCCGCAAGCGTCACACAGACCATGGACCTGGCGCTGGGGCCGCAGAACTATCAGACGGTCCTGCGCAGCGGACTTCCCGCGCATCAGGAGCTTCAACTCAAGGACGGCTCCTATACCTTGCGGCTGGGCGTAATGGACCATAACAGCGGCAAGATCGGCACCGTGGACATACCGCTGCATATCGAACCCCAGGCAACGGCGGCAAAATAAAGGCTGCTGCGCCGGACCAGGATTCTTCGGTCAGGCTTCGCGCCGATCGGGACCTCAGGCTGGTCGTGACCCACGCTGATCAGAATCGAAGAACAGGAAGAATGGAAGGGTTTGCCGGCTCCCGATCCCCAGGGCAGGCGAAGGGTGAAAGGCTTGCGCCCTTCTCGGGATGGGAAGTATCATAATTGAGGTGGAAGTCCGCTGGCGTGCTGACTACTGTAGGTGAATTGAGTGGAATTGCCCCTCCCCGGGGCCGTAAACCATTGATGGCGCTATCGTCTAGGGGTTAGGACGTGAGATTCTCAATCTTAAAAC
>CAYTQA010000132.1:4132-8286 GCA_964439495.1 uncultured Terriglobales bacterium
CACGGGTTCGATTCCCGTTAGCGCTACCAACTTTTATCGATCTCCTTGGACTCGACAACTCTCCGAATGAAAAGCTCTTTAGCTCAATAGCGCTTGATGCAAGAGAGCTGACACAGAGCGCATGTACAACGTGTATATTGACGACGTGCTCAAGATTCAGAAGAGACCTGCCGTGGTGACGCTTGCAGCTGTTCTGGAGTTCTTGTTGACCTTTGTGGGACTTATCGTCTTCGTTGCCGCATGCACCTTCGGAATATTTCCTTTCTCATTGTTGAATGGCATTCTATTTGGCGTGTATCCGCTGGCCGCTTTCGGTTTCTCCACGCAGGCCCTGTGGCGTGGAACTGGGTGGGGGAGTGTGATTTTCTGTAACATCACAGGTCTTCTCTACCTGAAGCTCATCCTTGATATACAGGAGTGGACGGCATTTTTAGCAATCGTTGTGACCCAGCTTGTACTTTTATTCACGCCCTCTGCCCGCAGCTTTCTTCATCCATCAAACCAGAGCTTATCTCTGAAGTGAGCGTGTAACATGAACCGGCCAGGTAAAATCATTAGGTGACAATCCATCCCCTTGCTCCGCAAAATGAGCCCGGCGAGTCCCTTTCAGGGACGAACGAAAGTAGCCCGGCAGTTTCACTGCCGGGGAGAAGGAATTAAGAACAATTCTTCCTCTCTGCCGAAGGCGGTTGTTTGAATTTTTGGATATTTCGCTCCGCTAGACGCTGCGCGCTGGCCTGCGGCAGCAAGGAAGAATGTGTCATCCGGGCGTACCCAGGGCTTCGCCCTGGGCTACTTTCAGTCGCCCCATCCGGGGCTGGAGCAAAGGGAAAAATTGCACCCGTATGAAATTGCATCCCGAATTGCGGGAATCGCCTGCGCGGGAAAAGAAATCTTGCCTTTCCCCTGCTGCTTTCCCACTCACCCATGCACTTCGCGCAAGCGGCCGGTGGTCACATCGTAGACAAAGCCGCGGATGGTGATCTCTTTGGGGATCCAGGGATGGGTGTGCAATTTCTGGAGCTGCTGTCGCACGTTCTCCTCGATGTTCTGGAAGGCATAGAAGAATGCAGGGGCAACAGCGGCGGTCCCGGTGCGGTCCTGGATTTTCGTGCGCAGGTCTTCTTCGGTGGCCTGCATCAGGCCGCAATCGGTATGGTTGATCACCATGATCGCCTCCGTGCCCAGCAGATGATGGGAGATCACCAGAGATCGCAGCGTGTCGTCGGTAACAATGCCGCCGGCATTGCGTATGATGTGCGCGTCCCCGGTGACCAGGCCCAGGGTGCGGATGGAAAGCCGGGTATCCATGCAGGTAAGGATCGCCAGCTTGCGCGCCGGGCGTGGAGTCAGCCGCCGCAACTCGTGCGTGCGGGAGTAAACCTCGTTTGCTTCCAGTATTTCGTCGATGATGCCCATGGTCCTCAGTCCGCAGAGCGGCTCATGGCCGCATCCTCTGCTGTAACTTAGGATAACTCAGAGATAATTCCTTGAAAAATACCGGCACGCCGCAGCCGGCGCAATTCCATTCAGGGGACCATCCTGGTCAGCCAATACGCCTGGGCAAAGGCCACCAGGCTGAGCATTGCCGCCAGCAGGACGCTGTGCCAGAAAGTGGCGCGCAGGATTTTTCCTTCCTGACCGATCAGGCCCACGGTCGTCACCCCGACCGCAATGTTTTGCGGAGAGATCATCTTCCCGGTCACCGCTCCTGAAGAATTGGTCGCAGCCAGCAGCACCGGGCTGAGATGGAGCTGGTGCGCCGCCGCCACCTGCAGATTCCCGAAGAGCAGGTTGCTGGCGGAGTCACTGCCGCTGAGGAAGCACGCTACCCAGCCCAGATAGCTGCTCAACAGAGGAAAGGCCGGCCCCACGCGGGCCACAGCCGCGCCCAGGGTATAGGCCATCCCGGAATAGTTATAGAGGTAGGCCAGGCCGACGATCATGACCACGGTCAGACCGGGCATTCGCAATTGGCGGAAGGTCTTCGCCCCCGAGGTCAGGAAGACGCCGACCCGGACCCTGAAGCACACCGCGGTAAGCGCCGCTGCCACCAGGACCGCGGTCCCTGTGCCAAGCGGTTGAAAGGAATAAAGCGCCGCATAGGGCTTCTGGTAAAGCGTGATGAGGACGGCGTTGTGCAGCCTGGGGATTGCAATTGCGATCTGGCCCATCTGCCCGATCTTGAAGTAGGACCACACAGCCAAGACGGTGGCGAGCATGGCCCACGGCAACCAGGCCGCGAATGCCTGTCCCAGGGAAAGCGCGCCCTGCTCAGGATTGGCAACCGCCATCTGTGCCGAAGACCGCAAACCTCTTTGCTTCAAGCTGGGATCAGAACTGCGCTCCGGGCTGCCGGGAGTCCATAGGCGAAGGAAGGTCACTACGGCTGCGATTGAAACCGCTGCGGCCACAATGTCAGTCAAATATGGCCCCATGAGGTTCGACACCAGAAACTGGGCCAGGGCGAAGCTGCTGCCGGCCACCATTGCCGCCGGCCATGTCCGTCTCAGTCCCTTGCCGCGCGCCACCACCCAAACCAGGTAAGCCGGAAGAATGAGGGAGAGAAAAGGGACCTGTCTCCCCACCATGGCGGAGAGCTTATAGAGATCGAGCCCGGTCACGCCGGCCAGCGCGACGATGGGGATCCCCAACCCGCCATAGGCGACCGGCGCCGTATTCGCAATGAGCGCGACGATGACTGCCTGGCGCTGTTCAAAACCGAGCCCAACCAGCAGGCAGGCGGTCACCGCGACCGGCGCTCCGAAGCCTGCGGTGCCTTCCAGAAGCGCCCCAAAGCAGAAGGCCACCAGAATCGCCTGGATGCAGGCGTCCCCGGAGGCATGCTCTTCCATCCATCGGCGCAGCAGCTCGAACTTGCCGGTGTCCTGCGTGAGGTTATAGAGCCAGAGACCGCCGAAGACGATCCATAGAATCGGCCAGAGCGCATAGACGAAGCCATATACGGCGCTCCACCAGATAAGCGCGAGCGGCATGCGCCAGACGACGATGGCCAGCAATGCCGCCAAACCCAGGCCGCCCGCCGAGGCAACCAGGCCGCTCTTGCGCAGGCCCGCCATCAGAACGAGCACGAGTATCAGCGGAAGCGCGGCGACCAGCGCGGAGAGCGCCATGGAGTGGAGCGGGGCCAGCGGCTGTGGCCAGATCGCGGCAAGCGCAAAGGTCATTGAGTGTCCTGGTCGAGCAATATATACCAATCCCGCTCTCGCCTGTGAGTGCGAATCCCGAAAGTCCACGAAAAAGCACTTGAAAACGTTTCCGGAAGCGCATACGCTTTTTGGGCTCCGGGCGGCAAGAGCCCGGGGACAGGAGAGAAAACAATGGGTAATGCGCAGTTTCGTCTCCGGTCTGTCCGGATCGGATTGCTGTTGATGGGTGTTCTCGCTCTTTCCACCGTGGCGTCCGCCACCACAAGCTTTTCCACCGCGTCCACGAACGCTTACAACTGGCTGGTCTCGCAGATGACCGCCGGCGGCCTGATCACCAGCTATCAGGGCGGCCAGATCGGTTACACCTACGATCAAGCGGTCGCTGTCGTGGCCTTCTCGGTCAAGGGAGACTATACCCGGGCCAAGACCATCCTCACCGAGTTGCAGAAGCTGCAGAACTCCAGCGGGTCGTGGTATGACTCCTACTACGTTAAGACGCTCCGCGCCCAAGACACCAATCAGGAGGTCGGCCCCAACATGTGGGTAGACCTGGCGGTGGCCACCTACAGTCACTTCACCGCCGACCACACCTTTGACACCATGGCCAAGAACAATATCTCCTGGTGCCTGCAATTCCAGCAGTCCGATGGCGGCCTCAATGGCGGCATCAGCTCCAACGGCTCGCTGCTGACCTGGGCGTCAACCGAGCACAACGAGGATTCCTACGCCGCCATGACCTGGTTTGGCTATACCACCGCCGCTTCCAACGTGAAATCCTTCCTGGACAACGTGGTCTGGAACTCGACCGATAACCGCTTTGACACTGGCCGCGGAGACACCTCGGTGCACACCGATGTGAATGCATGGGGCGTGCTGGCCCTGGGCGCGAGCGGCACTCATAACTATTCACTGGGCCTGAGCTACAACCAGAATTGCTGCGAATCCACCCAGACCAACTCGCGCGCCACCCTTCAGGGCTTCGAC
>CAYTQA010000133.1:0-8284 GCA_964439495.1 uncultured Terriglobales bacterium
GCTCTATCGATATTCCGACTTCCACGGCTTCATGATGGCCTTCAAAGCGGTCACGGAACGGCTGCGCGCGCCGCAGGACTATGAACTGATCGTCTATAAACTGATGGAAAAGCTGCATTCTCAAAATGTGCTGCACGCCGAGGTGTATGTTTCGGTCGGTGTACTCCAGTGGCGCGGGGAAGAGGTCGATCCTATCTTTGCGGCCTTGGAAGATGGCCGCAGACGAGGCGAGCGCGATTTCGGGACCTCGCTGTTGTGGATCTTTGATGCTGTACGCCACTTTGGCGTGGAGGCGGCAAAGAAGGTATTTGAAAAAGCGGCGGCATATAAAGACCAGAATGTGGTCGCGATCGGAATTGGCGGGGACGAGCGCCGCGCCGGCGCGGAACTGTTCAAGGACTTATACCGGGATGCCAAAGAGAACGGCTTGCGGCTTACCGCCCATGCGGGAGAGACTCTGGGGCCGGAGTCCATCTGGGGGGCGCTGAATATCGGCGCCGAGCGCATTGGGCACGGTTTGAATGCCTATGCCGATGGGGAGCTTATACGGGTGCTCTCGGAGCGCCAGGTCCCGGTAGAAATCTGCATGACCAGCAACGTGCGCACCGGATGCCTCGACGACCTGGACCGGCATCCGGTACGGCGATTTTTCGAGGAAGGCCTGATGCTTACCCTGAATACCGACGATCCCGCCATGTTCGGCACATCTCTTGAGCGCGAATACCAGCTTGCCGAGGATTTATTCGAGTTTACCCCCGAGCACCTGCGCGAACTGGCCCGCAACTCCTTCGAGGCCTCTTTTTTGCCGGATGAAAAAAAACTTCATTTCCTGCGCATGCTGGACAACGCAGTCCTGCGCTGAATTTGCGGCTATTGCCCGGCAATAAAAAACCCCTTCATCGGAAGGGGTCTTTGCAATGAGTGCTGGTTTGTGCGGTTATTGGCTGGATTTAGGCTGGTCCAGAACGATGCCACCGGGGCCCTGCTGTTTTTCAGCTTTCGCCTTCTTGGTGTCCATCGTCTTCTGTACCCAATTATCGGCGGTGGCCAAGTCGGTGCGGCGGGCGTCAGGGTTGCCGCATTCCAGGTCGGCCTTTTCGCGATAAAGCAGGTTGAGGTAGGCCATGGCGTCATCGTAGTCCTTGCGGATTTCCAGGGCCTTGTTCAAGGCGTTGATTCCTTCATCGACCTTGCTCCCGTTTGCCTGCTTGACCTGGTTGCAGACCTTCCTGTCCTTGATCGGGTCCTCGGGCTTCAATTGCAACTGGTTCCGGGCATCCATGCGGGTCTTATAAGCCTGCGTCCAGTCAATCACGGCAACAGAATAATATTCTTCCGGATCGTTAGGATCGAGCTTGAGGACCTTTTCATGGTACTCCTTGGCTTCATCCATCTTCTTCATATTGAAATACAAAGAGGCAATGCCCTTGAGGCTGTTCACGCTGTTGGGATCGCTCGCCAACTGCTTCTTGAACTCCTCGATGGCCTGATTGCAGACCTGCATGTTGTCGGGGGTATCCACTCCGGGAACGCATTGCTGGGCGTACGCGGTCGCAAGATACAGGCGGGCAACGGCGAGTTTGTCATCAAGCGCCACGGCGTTCTTGAAATGTTCGATGGCGGTATCGTATTGCGCGGCTTTATACGCCTGAACGCCCTTGTTGAGCTGGTCGCGCGCCTTGAGCTTGTTGCATCCGGTGGTGAAGAACAGCGCCAGCAGAGTAGCGGTAATCACCAAAAATCTTACGCTTCGGTTCATTTCGGCTTTAGATCTCCTTGCCGTCTAAGCATATAAATTGTTTTTTCTGGGCCATGTCGAAGAAAAATAGTCCGGAGGCCACTGTACATCTTTTTAAATGTAAGCTGCAAACTCTCGAATCGAACTACTCTGTTCGGACACAAATATTGGGCGCATGTATCATGCGCCCTGTGGATCGCTAAAAAAGTGAAACGGCCAGCAAACGCTACTGGCCGGATTCAATTTTTGCGGTGATCAATCCTACCTTGTCCACGCCGGAAGAGTGGGCGATATCGATGACCTGCGCCACATTGTCGAAGGTAATATCGTCATCTCCCTTTACGAACATCACCTTCTCCGCGCGGGTCTTGAAGATATCTTCCAGTTGCTTGCCCAGGTCGTCCCAGCCCACATCATTCTGATTGATCTTCAGATGAGGACGAGCGCCGCCAGGCGAATTCAGCACCTGCACCACGATCGTACGATCGTTGGGCGGCGGTGGAGGCTGGTTGGGTTTTGGCGGCTGGGGGACCAGCGCGTCCAATCCTTTCGGGGTCAGGGGCGTAATCACCATGAAGATGATCAACAGCACCAGCAACACATCGATCAGAGGAGTTACATTGATATCGGAAGAAGGACCCCCTCCAGATCCTCCCATTGCCATTGCCATAATCTGTTCTCCCGCGGAACGTCCAGTCTAAGCTGTTCGACCGCCTTCTGAAAACCGCCTGAAATCCGGCGGGGTAAGATAAAAATTAGTGCTGTCCACCAGCGGCATTGACGGCCAGGGGCCTGCGCTGCTCGGTCAGTAATCCGACTTGGTCCACGCCTGCGCCGCGCACGTTATCCACCACCGCAACCACCGTGCCGTATTTCGCGCGCGCATCCGCCTTGATAAAAACGCGTTTATCGGTCTTGTTCTCAAGCCGGGACCGGACCTTATCGGTCAGCGCCTCCGGCGCAACTTCATCATTGCCAAAGAAGACCCTGTTGTCCCGTGTAATGGCCACCAGCAGAGCGTCTTCCTTGTCCGCATCGGGCATCTGGGTGGGATTGGTGGTCTTGGCCAAATCCACGCTGTGGCCCTTCTGCAACATGGGCGTGATCACCATGAAGATGATCAGCAGTACCAGCATTACATCCACCATGGGAGTAACGTTGATATTGGAGTTAACTTTTTTGCCTTCGTCTCTTTTTGCGAGTGCCATGATTTTTCACCTGGTAGCGCGCTTCGGCGCCGTTTGCCTGGGCAGGCCGGGGGAAGGAGGCGCACCCCAAAATCTCTTTTGGGGTGCATGCTCGTGATTCATTCCCGATTCCATCCTGCCGGGCACTTCAGTTAGCGGGTGCGTCCGCTGCGCTTCAAGAAATAATCGATCAGCTCCGACGACGAATTGTCCATCTCGACATCGAAAGCCTCGACCTTGTTGGTAAAGTAGTTGAACATCATCACGGCCGGAATGGCGACGAAGAGCCCGATGGCGGTAGTCACCAATGCTTCCGAAATACCGCCGGCCACAGCGCCCAATCCGGAGGTCTTCTGCGCTGAAATCTGGCGGAAGGCGTTCAGGATTCCGACCACGGTGCCGAACAGTCCGACGAACGGGGCGGTGGACCCGATGGTAGCCAGACCACCCAATCCGCGCTTCAACTCGGCGTGGACGATGGCCTCCGCGCGCTCCAGAGCGCGGCGGCTGGCTTCAATCTGTTCCCCCGAAAGATCGGTCGATTCGTTGTGCGCGCGAAACTCCTGCAGTCCGGCGGTAACCACCTTTGCCAGATGCGACTTCTTGTTGCGCTCGGCGACCCGAATGGCCTCGTCGATTTTGCCATCGCGCAGGGCCCCGGCCACGGCAGGAGCAAAGGCGCGCGACTGTTTGCGGGCGGCGCTGAAGGCGATATAGCGATCAATCATCACGCCGATCGACCACGCCGACATGATAAACAGGATGATGACGACGATACGCGCCAGCCAGCCCATCTGTCTCCACAAGGAAATCGGGTCCCATCCGACTTCCCCAGTTTCACCCTGCAACAGTACCGCGAGTGCGGGCAGCTTGTAATAGGCTGCTAAAGCAAGATTTGCAACTTGAATCACGTGAGTTATTCCTCCTCATTCAGAGAACTGAATGTAAAAAAGTCTGATTTGGTTTCTCCAGCCAACACGGATGCCGCCTTGGACACGAAGCCTTGATTGTGCTTGATGTCTTTGAGCTACTTCACTGCCTGGAACTGATGCGCTATGGTCCCGAATGAATATCCCATCGGTGTTTTATTTCCGACTGGAGCCAGGGGGACGATTAGAATTCAGTCGACACCCTCGTGCATTCAGAAGCTCACATCCGGCGGAAGGTTTCCTGTCGAGGAACTTCCGCCGGCATAAATTTAAAATTAACCGCCATTCAGGTTGAATACCACATTCACCGTCGTGCTTACTTCCACCGGCTCGCCATTCAGCAGATAGGGCTTGTAGCGCCATTGCCGGACAGCATCGATCGCCGCCTGATACAGCATGGGAGGCCCGCTTACCGCGCGCAGGTTTTGAATTGTCCCCTGCTTGCTGATGGTGGCCTCAAGCACCACCGTGCCCTGAATGCGGGCGGTCCTGGCGATCGCCGGATATTGCGGCGTTACCTTGGAGAGCACGTTCCCCTGCGCTACGCCCGATGAAACGCGGATCTTTTGCGGGGGCGCTATCTTCGGCGGCGGCAGGGAGGACGAACTCACGATGCCTCCAAGCACTCCGCCCATGGTGCCACCGGCAACTCCACCCGGTACACCCAGCCCGGCTGCAACCTGCGGCGGGGCCTCGTCTTCCTTAATCATTTTTACTTTGTCAGGAATTTTGGTCGGCTGCCGCAACTCATTATTGATGATCTCGGTTTGCACCTTCACCACTTTTATCGGCGCTGCTGCTGGGGGCGGTGGAGGCGGTGGCGGTGGCGGCGGCGCCACCAGAAAAGTCATCATCTGGCTCTTCGGAAGCGCTTCCGTATAGATAAGTGGGATCAGAATCAAAACGCCGATCAATAACATCTGGACCGAAAACGAAAGGAACGTCGTCAATCCGCGTTTGGTCTTGATCTTTCCCGACGATTCAACCAGGCTATCTTCAAACATGGCCTATCTCCATTACTGGGGGAAACTGTCAATACCGCTTTTTACTCGCTATATATCTTTTAGACACCGAAAGCAGTGTTTTTGCTCCCAAAATCGAGTGTAGAAGGCGGCGGGCAGCAGCCTTCATGGAACCAAAGCTAGGCGCGTGCCTTGCCCCGGCGTACTCCAGGCAGGACCGCAGCCCCGGTTTTCCGGAGCCTCCAATCCTGATACGCGACGAGCATGGGAGCTGCCACTGCAATCGAGGAATATGTACCGATTAAGATGCCGATTACCAGGGCAAAGGAAAACCCGCGGAGGACTTCTCCGCCGAATAAATATAACGACAATACCGTCAAGAACGTCAGCCCGGAGGTAAGCACGGTCCGGCTCAGCGTCTGATTGATGCTCCTGTTCACGATATCGGAGAGCGGCTCACGACGCATGAGCTTTATATTCTCCCGGATACGGTCAAAAACCACGATGGTATCGTTCATGGAGTAGCCGATCAGGGTAAGGATCGCAGCAATAACCGTAAGCGTAATCTCCCGATTCGTCAAGGAGAACGCCCCCACCGTAATGAGCGTGTCATGGAAGACAGCGACCACGGCCGCGACACCGTAAATCCACTCAAAGCGAAAAGCCAGATAGACCAGCATTCCCAACAGGGAATATGCCGTCGCCCAGGCCGCCTGGCTGCGCAGCTGCTTGCCTACCTGAGGGCCGATAATGTCTACGTTCCGGACAGCAAAACTGGAGAGATAGGCGCCATTTTTCAAAGCGGCAATCACCTGCGGATCCACCCCTCCATTGAGTTCGTCAAAGGAGGCGAGCACCCCTCCCTTGTTTTTGTCGCGGAAGTCCACAATGGCCTGGGCCTGGGCGGAGTAGCGCCTTCCGGCATCGCTGCCGGCATGCAGCGGGTCTGCCTGCGAGAGGAAGTCCGCAATGGCGGCCGCACTCGAATTATTTACGTCCAGACGGCCTTCCTGTCCCTTGCCGAAGCGTTTTTCCAGGGCGTTGATGACCTGCACCCTGCCCTGATCGAGCGCCTGCTCCTGGGTTTCTTTCTGCTCCAGGGCAATAATGACTTCGTTATTGGCCTTCGGCCCGAAGCTTACGATATGTGCGTTCCGCAGGCCGGCGGCTTCCACTGCTTTGCGAATGGTGTCCGGATCGGGGGTTTGCGTGAACTTTACCTCAACGTCGGTGCCGCCCCTGAAGTCCACACCCAGGGGGATATGGTGCCAGAACAGCATGGAAAGTATGCCGGCGACGCTGAAGATCAGCGAAAAACTCAGGAAATACCATTTCTTGCCTAAGAAATCGATGTTGGTGTTCTTGAAGAATTCCAAAGCTCAACCTTTGCCAATGAATTCAGCGCTTCCGCGCTGCCCGGTTCGCCGGTAGATAAAATCCGGTAATAAACTGCATGGAGAGCGGGCCGCCGCTCTCCATCAAATACTCAATGCTTCTCCGCGCTGTTTCCGGTTCAGCAGCGCATCGAAGATCACGCGGGAAACGTAGACCGCGGTAAACAGATTTGCCAGAAGACCGAAGGTCAGGGTAACGGCAAATCCGCGCACTGGACCGCTACCGAAGATAAACAGGATGAATGCCGAGACGATGGTGGTGACGTGGGTATCGAGAATCGTCACCCAGGCCCGTCCAAAGCCCTGGTCCACAGCGGCCGCGGGCGGCTTTCCCGCGCGCAGCTCTTCACGAATGCGCTCAAAAATCAGTACGTTCGAATCCACGCCCATGCCGATCGTGAGAATCACGCCGGCAATCCCGGGCAGGGTAAGGGTCGCGCCGCTGAAGCCCAGGAACCCGAGCAGGATAATCAGGTTCAGGACCAATGCCAGATCGGCATTGATACCGGCGCCATGATAGTAGACCAGCATGAATAACATGACCGCCGCCATGCCGATGACTGCCGCCATGATCCCGGCGCGGATCGAATCCGCCCCCAGGGAAGGCCCCACCGTGCTCTCCTGCAGGTAATGAATGCTGGCGGGGAGAGCTCCGGAGCTCAGGACCATGGAGAGGTCCTTGGTCTGCTGCGGAGTGAATGCCCCTTCAATAATGCCGCTGTCGGCGATGGAGCCGTTGATGCGGGCGACTTCGCGCACCCGCTTGTCCAGCACAATCGCCAGATTGTCGCCGATATGGGCGCTTGTGAACTGCTGGAAGCGCCGTCCGGCGGCGTTGGTAAGATTAAACGTGACCGCCGGCCGTCCATTCTGGTCCTGGCCGGGCTGCGCGCTGCGAACATCGTCGCCCGCGACCACCGGGCTGCGCGAAACCAGATAATATTGGTCCTTCCCTTCGGAATCCTCGCTGTGGCCGCCAACGTTACTGCCGGGGAGGAGCACGGCATCGGCGGGAATCGCGCCGCCATTTTGCGCCATCGCCGTCTGCTCGTCAGGGTAGGGGCCGCCCATTCCCTGATGGATCTCAAGCATGGCCGTGGACTGCATGATGTCCTTCACCCGCATGGGATCGTCCACATTGGGGAGCTGCACCAGGATCTGATAATTCCCCAGCCCGTATTCCTGAATCACAGGTTCGCTCACGCCCAGCGTGTCCACTCGGCCGCGGATGGTATCGATTGCCTGCTGCACCGCCCGGTTTTTCAGGCTGGTCGCCTCCGAAGGCTTCAAAACCAGGCTGTAGCTGTTGTCCGGGCCGGTCTGAATATCGTACCGGCTGAAATTATCGCTTGCGATGCGATGAAGGTCTCCGGTCTTATCCGGCGGGACCCCCTTGATCTGGATGGCTTCCGGCTGGTTGGTGGGGTTGGGGATGCTGATGTCGCCGAAGGTGACGCCGGCGTGGCTTAAATCGTCCTTCAGCATATCGATGGTGCGCTGGCTGTCCGCGGCGACAGCCTCATTCACCGCCACCTGCAGGACCAGATGGGTCCCCCCTGTAAGGTCGAGGCCGCGATGGATGTTCTGTCCGATTCCGGCCAGCAGCCCATGGGTCTTGATGGCGTCCCAGCTCCGGTCGAAATCGGAGCCGAAGAAAATTCCATAGGTGAATACCAGGAGTATCGCAATGATAAAGATCGTCTTGCCAGCAATATTTTTACGCATTCTCGTCCGACACTGAAGGCCGCTCAGGCCTGATTGATATCAACGTACTCACTTATTTTCTTCCGCGACCATGCTGACCACCGCGGAGCGCGCTACTTCAATGCGCAGGTTGTCCGGAGGCACGCGCAACTGGATCGAGTCTTCCTTCACCGAGACGATGGTCCCGCGAATCCCGCCGCTGGTCACCACCCGGTCGCCATTCTTCAGCGCGCCCAGCAGCTCCTGCCATTTCTTCTGCCGCTTCTGCTGGGGCATGATCAGGACAAAATAAAAGATGACAAAGATGAATATAAGGGGAAGGACGCCCACGAGAAATCCGGGCGCTGAACCACTGGACTGCATCCACAAA
>CAYTQA010000134.1:0-8274 GCA_964439495.1 uncultured Terriglobales bacterium
GCGGTGCGAATCGCCACATTAAACTGGGAGCGGCCGCGCGCAAAATATCCAATGGCCCCCGTATAGATGCCGCGAGCGGAGGTTTCGAGACGCGCGATGTGCTCGATGGCCCGAATCTTCGGGGCCCCGGTCACCGACCCCGACGGGAACAGGGCGCGAATGACACTTCCAACTGTCCATCGATCGCAAAGCTGTCCTTCCACCGTGGACGTCATCTGCCACACGGAAGGGAACCGCTCCACCTCGAACAATCTTTTTGTCATGACTGAGCCCGCGCGGCAAATCTTTCCCAGATCGTTGCGCATGAGGTCCACGATCATTACGTTTTCCGCGCGCTCTTTTTCCGATTGCCTCAGCTCCTCCATCCTGCGGCGGTCGTCCTCGATGGTCAGCCCGCGTGGGGCCGTCCCTTTCATGGGTTGAACGACGATCTGACCGCCCTCAATGCGGAAGAAGAGTTCAGGGGAAAGGGAGACGACTTGCTCAGAGCCTGTGTTGAGGAATGCGGCATAGGGCGTGGGATGTTCGTGGCAGAGGCCGGTAAACAAATTCCAGGGGGAATCGCGAAGCCCGAAGGTGACGCGATCGGTGAAGTTGATCTGGTAGACCTCGCCCGCTTCGATCAGCGTCCGGATCTCCTCGACTTTATCGCAGTACCGCTCGCGACCGATCTCCAGCCCGGCATTTTCCACCGGCTGCTGCGTCCGGCTTTGCGGAAGTTCGAGCTCCCGCGCCAGTTGACAGTGCCGGTAAAGGCCAAACCAGGCGAGGGTCATTTTTTGGTTTCCGAGGAGGGGAAGCAAGCGGGGTTCGAGCACATACCCCGCCTCGTAGGCGAGAAAGCCGGCGGTCTCGCCGCCTCGTTGCGCGTGAGAGTCGACCTGGACCAGCAGGTCCCGCAGGGATTGGGCGTCGCTGGCCACGAGGATTTCCTCAGGATCGGTATAGATCCGCCAGTGGTCTTCCTCGCGGAGGACGACGAGGCCGGCCCTTTCGGAGGCGCGAGCGAGTGACGGAGTTTTGGACTCAGGCTTCATCAATTCAGTGCCCCTTTTATCAATTTTCCAGCTCCTCCATATTTTCCCGACCCTTATATTAGGTGTACACTCTTGAACAGACCTGCTCCTCTATTAACAGCCAATATTAACGAGAAACTCACGTTTCCCGGATGTAAATACCGCTCATCGAACATTGCGATGAGTGGGGCGTCACGCTTTCACAGGACACCGTTATGGCCAAGAGAATTCTATCTATCTCGCCGGATAAGCATCTTCTGGAGAGCCGCGCGCTGCTGTTTCGCCGCGCCGGCTTTGAGGTGGTCTCCGCAATCAATGTCTGGGAGGCCCTGCATGCCTGGCAGGAGGAGCGATTCGATCTGGTGATTATCGGTCATACCATGTCAAAAGCCGAGAAAGACCGCGTGGCGGAATGGGCGAAAAGCAAGCAGAAGGACGTCCCCATCCTCGCCTTGCACAATTCGCGCTCGGTCAAGGTTGAGCTGGCGGACTATTGGGCATACACCGACGATGGCCCGGCCGTCCTGGTGGCAAAGGTAAAGCAAATCCTCGATTCCTCGGCCGCTTCCGCGGACTGAAGCGCCATCTCACCCTCCAGCGGAATCGTACTGGCATCCATGAATCGATGGCGGTGCGATAATGGGAACGAGCGCCACCGCCCAGGCGCGATGCGATTCAAGTGCGCTTGATTTCCAAACTTTAATTTCCAAACCGAGGAACACATGCCCATCAGCGAACTGCTATTGTCCGAATTTGATGAAGAGATGAAGAAGACGCGCGCCACACTGGAGCGGGTCCCATCCAAACCTGATTTCACGCCGCATCCCAAGTCCATGCCGATGGGCAAGCTTGCGGCCCATGTTGCCCAGCTTGCCGGCTTTGGAGTGACCATATTGACCACCCCGGAATTGGACTTTGCCAAGAGAAGCTACAAGCCGTTGCCGTTCGAGTCCGCCGCGCAACTGGTGCGCGTCATGGATGAGAATGCAGCCGGGGGCCGCAGCGCGCTTGCGGGCATGACGGACGAGGCATGGAAGCAGCCATGGAAGCTTCTTTTCGAAGGCAAGACCCTCTTCGAGGGCACGCGGTTTCTGGCTTACCGCGAGATGTTCCTCAACCATCTGGTGCATCATCGCGCCCAACTCGGCGTGTACCTGCGTCTCAATGACCAGCCGGTACCGGCGACCTATGGTCCATCGGCGGACGACCATATCTGAGTTAATTTTCCATCAAAACAGCTTTGGGGCTTGCGTTGCGCTCTTAATCCGTGGAAGATGCTGTGGGCCTGGTTTTTGCAGGGATGAAACCTGGTCCCAGGAGTGTGCGTATGCTTTCCGGCTTCAAGAAGTTTATTTTGCGGGGAAACGTTGTCGATCTGGCCGTTGCCGTGGTCATCGGGGCCGCCTTTGGCCGGCTGGTTTCTTCTTTTGTGACCGACATCCTCACACCGCTGATTGCGGCGATTGTCGGTAAACCGGATTTTTCGGCGCTGGTAGCGGACATACATGGAAGCCGCATGACCTATGGAATCTTCATCAACAATGTGATCGCCTTCCTGCTGGTCGCGGCGGCGGTGTACTACTTTGTTGTGGCCCCCATGAATTACTACAATGACCTGCGCCTGCGCGGACAGGCCCCGGCTGACCCCACCACCAAAAAATGCCCGGAATGCGTGAGCGAGATACCGATCGCTGCCCGCAGGTGTCCGCAGTGCACCTCAGCTTTACAGCCTAGGATGTGATTGAAAGAATTGCCAGATGATCTCGCTGGCATCAAAGTCGCGGTCCACGCGGCCAATGAGCCATCGCGGTAGATACTGGCTTCCCCCGGGCCAGGTATGGCCACCGCCGACGATCTTATAGACGATCACCTCGGCCTTGCTCTTGTCGTCCCGATATATCGTGCGCTGGGCCTGAGTACGGTCGCGCCGATTGGTGTTCGGCATCTGCTGCTGCTGGCCTTTAGCGGAAATGTGGTCCTGGGCGATCCAGAACTGCGCGGCCGCATCCAGCGAGAGCACGCGGCTCCGGTCCCCGGCAACGGTCCCGCCATTGATGGGAACAAATTTGTCCTGGGTCCCAAGCATAAAAAGCATGGAGATCGGACGGGAGGGTTTGCAGCTATGGCTCAGGGCCTCGGGCATGGTGGCGGAGACCACGGCAACGGCGGCGATTTTGTCCGTCAGCTCACACGCCAGCCGCACGGCGAAGAACCCTCCATTGGAGAGGCCCGTAGCGAATACCCGGGCGCCATCGACATGCTTCTCCGCGATGAGTTTATCGATTAATGCGGAGATAAAGGCAACATCATTGGCGGAAGAATGGATAAGCTCATCATTCCAGTGGCGATCGATACCCTCGGGATATGCCACCGCGAAGCCATGCTCGTCGGCGACGGAATTCAGGTGAGTGGTCTCGGCCATGCCGGAGGGCTGTCCCCCGCCTTCATGAAAGGCCAGAACTAATGGGAGCGCCAGCGCCGGACCGGCATTGCGAGGCAGGTGCAGGTAGTAAACACGGTTTTCAGGTCCCACCTTGAACTGGTATTTCGTGCCGAAATCAGGGGCCGGTGCGCTGAAGACAGAATGGACGAGGGCAACCACCATTGCCAGGAGCGTCATCAAGCGGGGCATAGTTCAATTGTAAGCTAGAGTCGGCGGCGACTTTGAGATGGCGAATGCTGGCAACTCAATTAACCGATATAAATTCAAAGCTGCTTGTGGTATATTGCCCGCCTAGTCCCAAGAATCATCATGCGCGGCGGCACTCGTTATGACCCCTTCCCTTATGGCAGATTCCGAACGCAGGACCCAGCAGCGGTTCACGATCAAGGCGCCCGCCAAGATTTTAATCGGAAGCAGCGAGGTCCCCTGCTACACGCGTAATTTGAGCAAGGACGGTTTCTTTCTCGAGTGCACCGGAGGCGCCGCCTGCGGCTCTGAAATCGAAATCCTCCTGCTCATGCCGGCGGAGCTTGGGGGTGGGGAAGAGATGTGGGTGCGTTGTCACGCTGAAGTTAAGCGGGTGGAATATAGCGAGAGCTGCGATGGCTTCGGCATAGCCGGAGCGATCGTGAAAACTGAGCTCTATTCAGGCGCCTATTGAATTGAAGTAGCGGTAAAATTCCCAGCCAAGCCAGCCAAGTCTCATAAAGATCCGCCAGGAAGCCCCTGTAATTCATGGAGCGTCCTGGCGGATTTGTTATGTCTACTGAGCGGCGTTGGCCTGGGTGAAGTCTTTGGCAACTTCATTCAGGAAGGCCGATGTGCCAGCCGGAGCGGGGGTGTTTCCGCTCAGAATGGACTGGAACGGCACCGTCTTTCCATAGAGTTCGCGGGTGGTGTCGTTATCCTGTTTCACCTCCGCGCCATTAAGCTCAAGTCCGGCAAACAAGCCGCGCGCGCGCGAGTAGGTCAGGAGTTCGGAGTTCATCTTCCAATCCGTGTCTGCGGCGGCTGAACGGCCAATCGGGCCAGCGGCCGCGCTTGCGTCTACCCCGACCTTGAATTTGCTGCTGAGCAAATGCTGGACCCCTTGATCGTTCATGACCAGCATCAGAACGTCCACGGATTCGCCCCCGATCTGCAATCCATAGCTTCCTCCGCTCAGGGCCACCGGCGCGGGAGCGCTCCAGCCCTTGGAGGTGTTGCAGGTGGCGAAGCCGCGTCCATAGCGTCCGCCTACGACAAACCCCGCCTTCTTCATCCCCGGGATCACAATCACGCACTTCGCATGGGCCAGGATGTTCTGGGGAATTCCCTTATCGGAGGCGGCAAAGATTTCCTGCAGCGTGGAAGAGGCTGCACTCAGGCGATCGGCCACTTTCCCCGATGCCGCGGCGCTGCCCGTATTCGTAGTGGTCTGGGTGCTGCCACTGGTCTGCGTATCGCTGCTGGACTGCATAGTGGAGGGCGCGGTGGTCGACTGGGAGCCGGTGGTTGCCGGGGCGGTGGTGATAGTCGATTGCGTCTCGGTGGTTGCCGGCATGGTGGTTGTGGACTGGGCGCCGGATGTCGCAGAAGTATTGGCGTTCGACTGTTCGCCGGTGGTGGTGGATGATGGAGCCGAACTGGATGAAGGATTCGTGGAATCCGGCGAGGTCGTGGTGGACTGCACGCCGGAAGTCGCGGCCGGAGCGCTTGTGCTCTGGTCCGGAGTTGTTGCACTGGGGCTATTGCCGCCGGTGGAAGGTGGGGTGGCATTGGTCTGGGCAAAGCAGAGGCTCGCGAATGCCAGCGTAAAAGAGATTAGAATTTTTTTCATGGTTATGGTCTCCCTGTGGTTCTCCCGTTAAGATGGGAAATGTAAAATCCCGGATGCCAGCCGGCGTGCAGCTTAGGATGAATCGAATAAAGCTGCGGGGACCCAGCGGCTTAGGAACAGGCCATGAAGAATCCGGGCCCATGAATCAACAGCAACGCGACGCAAGCGTAAGAGGGTAAAGCTGGATTTTGCAAAATCATTACATCCTCTTCTACAAGCCGTATGGCGTGTTGAGCCAATTCAGCAGCGGTCCTGACGCGAAGCCCACACTCAAAAATTACATTCAGATCGCGGACGTATATCCGGCGGGGCGTCTCGATCATGACAGCGAAGGGCTGCTCCTGCTCACCGATGATGGATGGCTGCAACACCGGTTGCTGAATCCGAAATTCGCCCATCCGCGGACTTATTGGGCGCAGGTGGAGCGGGTGCCGGACAGGGCGGCGATGCGGAAGTTGGAGCAGGGAGTTGTCATCCAGGGTTACCGCACGCGTCCCGCCCAGGCGCGGATACTGCCCGGCGATCCTCAGCTCCCGCCGCGCACGCCTCCCATCCGCTTCCGCAACAATATTCCCACCGCGTGGATTGAGCTCACGCTTACCGAAGGGCGCAACCGGCAGGTACGCAGAATGACCGCCGCAGTCGGGCATCCCACGCTGCGGCTGGTGCGGGTGGCGATCGGAAACCTGCCAGCCAACGGCCTGGCGCCGGGGCAATGGCGCGAGCTTACGCCCGCGGAGCTGCAGGTCTTAAAGCAGATGGTCGCTTCCGATCCGAGGAGTCGCTGAATCCATGGCATTGCTTGAGCTGTTCAGCTCCATCGCTCAGGGAAGATGCCCCTCATCGTCGATTGTGAGATTGTGGGCGAACGAAATCTCGATATTTGCAATCCAACTGATGGTCAGGGAGAATAGATACCATGCAAAAAGAACAGGGAGACTTTGGCTTTATCCCCATTTTATTTATTGCGGTCGTGGTCGCGTTTACGGCGGCTTTTCTGATGATCGGATGGATCTGGAGCTGGGTGCATCTGCGGGAGGAGCAGCAGGGTGTGGTTGTAGGGGCGAATGTACCCGCCCAAGTGGAGTTCGTCCATCCCGCCGGTCATTAGCAAGTCCAATTCACCCAAGCTGATTTCCGGTAAGCCTGCCGGAGTGGGCAGGCTTTTCCTTTGCCTTCACAGCCTTGCATCCCCCTCGGATACCGCTGTGAAAATCAACTGCTTTCATCCCCGGCGCTCGCAGCCATTGCCACCATTCCTTAAGCTGAAAAAGTGCCTTTGGTAACTTCGCGAATCGGAGGAATACGGGTAGTCTGTCTCTGGTAAATACCCCGCACAAAGGCATACAAATGGCAGAGACGAGTGAATTGATGTATCAAGGCCCCCTGATCGGAATGAGAGAAGCAAAGCCCAGGCCCACGGCCGCCCAACCCATGGTCCCAAAGAAACCTGTTGCCTCCGAGAAGGGCGATCCGGGAACTGCCAGCCGGGAAGCGGCGAAAATGAACGTAGGGCCAAAATAGAAGCTTTTCTAAACGCCTCTAATCGCGGAGACAGTCATGCCAGAGCAGAATCGCCCTGTGGGGATCAAGGAAGCCATTGCCCCGGCCAGCCCAAAGAGGAGCTCCCACAATGGCGCCGCGGGCCCCGCGCAAACCGCCTATCGCAAGCCTGTGGTAAAAGAAACGGTCTTTGACGAGAAGACCTTTCGGCCCAAGGGACCGGACACCACGACCTCGCGGGCGGCGATGACGAAATCGTCCCGCAAATATGCCTTCAAATTCCTTATTGCCGGTGCGATCTCCGGAATGGAATTTTATTCTTCGGGAAAAAATGGAAGCGTTGAAAACACCATCTCCCTGATCACCTGCATCCTCTTTTTCCTGCTCTCCATCTATGCCTATAAGCTGAGCCGGGGAGCATTCCTGACCGCTATCGTGATCTACAGCTTCAGCACCCTATTGATGGTGGGAGCAATTCTATGGACGGCATTCCATTCCGACCTTGGAATGCCCTATGTCCTCACCTATTGGAAGCGGCTGGGGGCACGCGGCATCCTGATTTATAACCTGCGCCAGCAATATTGCCAGCTTACCGACCTCTACCACCTGGAGAATCTCTAAAGCAGAGAAGCTGTATTCGCCTATTGTTCGCCTTCTGTGGTAATCTGAATGGCCATGGAAGAGGCGAGCAATTTTGCGGTCCCCGAGCCTGACCGGGTGAATTGGCTCTTTCTCGATCTGAATTCCTACTTTGCCTCGGTGGAGCAGGAGCTGCAACCCGAGCTTCGCCGCCGGCCCATCGCAGTCGCTCCTGTCATGACGGACAGCACCTGTTGCATCGCCGCCAGCTATGAGGCCAAGGCGTTTGGGATCAGTACCGGGACCGGGGTCGCCGAGGCAAAGCGACTGTGTCCTGAATTGAAGGTGGTCCCGGCGCGGCACCGCCTGTATGTCGAGTACCACCACAAGATCATTGCCGCGGTGAAAACCTGTATCCCGATTGCGAAGGTAGAGTCCATTGACGAGATGGCCTGCCGCCTGATGGGACGCGAGCGCCAACTGCCCAATGCAATCCAGATTGCCGAGAAGATCAAGAAAACCATCCGCAAGGATGTGGGAGTGTACCTGCGCTGCTCCATCGGGATCGCGCCCAACCGTTTTCTGGCGAAGGTCGCCTCCGATATGCGAAAGCCAGATGGCTTGACATCCATCATGCAGCCGCAGCTTCCGCAATGTCTTTATAAATTGGTCCCCTCCGACCTGCCGGGAGTGGGAGGGCGGATGAATCGCCGCCTGCAGCAGAAGGGCATTTTTACCATCGAGCAGCTTTGCGCGCTTACCGCGGCGGAGATGCGCAATATCTGGGGCGGAGTGGTGGGGGAGCGCTTCTGGCATTGGCTGCGCGGCGCGGATTTCGACCTGCCGGAATATATGCAGGGCAGCATCGGCCACCAGCACGTGCTTCCTCCCGAGTTGCGCACCGTGGAAAAGGC
>CAYTQA010000135.1:0-8231 GCA_964439495.1 uncultured Terriglobales bacterium
TTTGACGCGCCACTTCAACTCTGAAATGAAGAAAACGGCGGATCTGATAGCGGAATTCGGCAAGATGCTGGTAGGCGGCTCGTGTCCACATAATTGTGTCCCATGTACATTATGTCGTGTTGCATAAATTATATCGTATAGAGATAGTCAAATATTTCGGCCCGTGGAGGCGCAGGGGACTTCGCCTGAGCGGTGCATTAGAATATCTGTTTCCAATTAAGCAGTCCTCAAGGAGAGCAAGTTGATCGCACGCTATACCCGCCCGGCGCTGGGCAAGATATGGAGCGAGGAAAACAAATTCCGCATGTGGCTGGCGGTGGAGATCGCCGCCACCGAGACCCTCGCGGAAGAGGGAGTGGTGCCGCCGGCGGCGGCGAAGGCGATTCGCGAGCGCGGGGACTTCGACCTGGGGCGCATCCGCGAGATTGAAGCTGAGGTAAAGCATGACGTGATCGCGTTCACCACCGCGGTCGCGGAAAAGATTGGGCCCGAATCGCGCTGGCTTCATTATGGGCTGACCTCGAACGACGTGGTGGACACCGCGCAGGCCTTGCAGGTAAAAGAGGCTTCCAGGCTGATCCTCGAAGATCTGCATCGGTTGGGCCAGGTCCTCAAGCGCCGCGCCTTCGAATTCAAGGACACTCCCATGATCGGACGCACGCATGGGATCCATGCCGAGCCCACCACCTTTGGCCTGAAGCTGGCGAACTGGTATGCGGAGACGCAGCGCAATATCGCTCGCTTTGAGCGCGCGGCGGAGGAGATGCGCGTGGGCAAGCTCTCTGGGGCGGTAGGCACCTTCGGACACCTCGATCCCGAGCAGGAAGAGAAGATATGCGCGAAGCTGGGACTCCAGCCGGCGCCCATCAGCACCCAGGTAATCCAGCGCGACCGGCACGCCGCCTATATCGCGACCCTGGCGGTGATCGCCAGCACGCTGGACAAGATCGCGACCGAGATCAGGCATCTGCAGCGCACCGAGGTCCGCGAAGCCGAGGAGTTCTTCAGCGAAAAACAAAAGGGTTCGTCGGCGATGCCGCACAAGCGCAATCCCATTACATGCGAGCAGATCAGCGGACTGGCGCGGGTGGTCCGCTCCAATGCCCAGGCGGCGTTTGAAAATGTGCCGCTTTGGCACGAGCGCGACATCTCGCATTCTTCCGTGGAGCGCATTATCCTCCCGGACTCGACGATTCTGGCCGACTATCTGCTGAACAAAACCGCGAACCTGATTGACACGCTGCTGGTCTATCCGCAGCGCATGTTGAAGAATCTGGAGGGCACCGGCGGCCTGGTTTTCAGCGGGCAGCTACTGCTGGACCTGACGGAAGCGGGGATGTTGCGCGAGGAGGCCTACCGGCTTGTCCAGACCCATGCCATGCGCGCATGGAACGAAGGTTTCATCTTCCGCGAACTGGTCAACTCCGATCCGGAGATCTCCAAAAAATTGTCCCCGGAAAAGCTGGAGCGCGCCTTCGATGTGGGGCGGCAATTACGCAATGTGAATAAGATTTTTGCCCGGGTCTTCGGGGCTGGAGCGAGGAATTAATGCGATTTCAGTTACTCGATCAGGATAAATCCGCTTTCCACTTCACCGCCCAGGCGGCGGTTCCAGACCACGCGCACTTTTTTATTGCCTTCCGGTAAATGGATGCGCACCACATCGCCCAGCGAGACTTCAAGATGCTTATGCTTGATGCGAAATCCCCCGCGGCTTACGTCCATCAGCTCCCCTGGAACGCTTACTCCGGTTTCCATAAACGTGAGGCGTACCTCGCCTGAGGTGGAATGTCGTTTTTCACGCCGGCGTTCCGGCCGCAAATCGGGAGAATCTTTCACCATATAGTTATATATAGAGACGAAGGGTACTTAAAGGGCCTTAAATTTCCCAGCCGAACCCTGGGAATCAATATACAGGGATGTTACGCGGCAATGCGCGCCGCCGGGGAGGGCTTGCGGGCTTTTTGCGCGGCATTGAAATAGATGGCGCGCGCCCTTCCCACTCCGGCCAGTGACTTGAAGAATAACGAGCGCACCCATCGCTTGGGAAGGTCTCCTTCGATATAGGCCTGGTAGAGGTCGCTTCCAAACAGCGTTCCCAGCTTGCGGGCGGCAAAATCAAGGGATTCCAGCGATTTGTTCCGGATAAATCGCTTCAGCAGGGCGGGACGCTGCGCATATCTGTGCTCATAGAGTTCCAGATCGCGATGCAGCAGAAGAAAATCAACGGTCTCAAGATAATCGCGAGCGGACATGCATTCGGCCTCCTCAATCTCCTCCGCTGAGGCGGAATAAGCCGCCAGCAGCTCCTGCTCCAGGGCGAGGGGACGCGCCGAGTAAAGCACACGCGAGCCGAAATCAACCAGTCCATATTCAATAGCTTTTCTGTAAAATCCGTCTTCTTTTCCTTCTCCCGATTCTTCCCATGGCAGCTCGGTTTCGTTCAGCCGGCGGCAGGCGTGATGAACGAAGCTGGCCGCCGCCTCGGAGGCGGATTGCAGTCGTAGAGCAAAGCAGAGCAGTACATTGCGCTCGGGAAGATAGTAACTTTTACCTTCCATCAGCATGCGCAGCGCCCTTCCGACCTGCGCCTCATTCAGCTTTTTGCGCTGCAGCAGTCTGCGGACCTCCGAGACCGAATTGTGGCCGTATACTTCGGGATAAAGGTCCACAAAATAGCGGGGCTCGAAATCGTCGGCATCGGCATAGCGCTCCACGCCGAGAAATTCCAGCAGGGCATCGATCAGATCGTAAAAGACCGGGGCATGGTCGGTACGGTTGCGGCTCTGCTCCCGCCACTGTTTTATGTATTCCCGGTAGGCATGATACTTCTCCCAGGGAGGAGCATTGAAGACGCACATCACCTCGTCTGAAATCCGCACTCCCTGTGGCGGCCCGATGGATTCGCCAATGGCCCGCCAGTAGAGTTCATCCTGGTTCTGCAGGATGGTATGGATGCGCGCATGAGGGAGGCGGGCGCGTATGGCGGCCGGCAGGTGCTGCGGAGAGAGATGGGACTCGCCGAAGAGAGCAACAATTTGCGCGTCAGGATAGCGGGCCTGCAATTCGGCAATGGCCAGGGCGGCGTGGCGATCTCGCGTGCCGATGCGGCGCATGTCTCCTCGCGGATAACAGTCCAGTCCAAACAAAGGCACCTGGTGTTCCCGCAGGGCGCGGAGCATCTGGATGAAAGGTTCCCATGCATAGCCCCATTGCGAGTCGAAGTGTAATCGGCCCCGCAGTTCGGTGTCGGAGATCATTCTGCGCTGCCAGTCGTCGAGAATGGCCTGATCGCGCTTGAAGATGGGCTCAAGGCCCAGAAGCACCGGACGCTCGTCACGCTGGCGCAGCTCTAAAACCAACGTGCCCGCAAAATCCTGGCAGGAGGCGAGTGCATGGTAGTCGCCAATCAGCAGAATGTCACAAAGCGCGGCAAAGGTTTCGAGCTCCCCGGCGGCCAGTAGACGCTCATAGTGGCGAAAGGCCTCGCGAAAGTCCCGCAGGTACTTGGTGCGGCTGCAGGAATCGATCAGCCCAAGCTCACGCTGGACCGGCAGCAGCGCGCGGCGTTCGGCGGCGCTCCTGCGGCGGGAGCGAAATGTGTGCAGCTCCGGCATATCTGATATCGTTTTGGATGCGGTACATGCCAGAGCAGCATGTACCGTTCCGCTCTTATGACCGGCACTCCAGAGAACCTGACTGTAGCCACCACCGGCGCCAGTGGCGCGGTATTCACGCGTGAGTTGCTGCTCGCCCTTGAAGAGGACCGGCGGGTAAAAGTTGTGAATTTCATTGCCTCGGAGAATGCGCTGCGGGTCTTTGCCGAGGAGCTCGGCCTCGCGGGCCGTAACGACCTGCTCTCCCAGCTTTTAGGGAAAAAGGGCGAAAAAATCCGCCAGCAGAACGACTTGGACATTGGGGCCAACGTCGCCAGCGGTTCTTATCCCAGCGATGGAATGATCATTCTGCCGTGCAGTATGGGCACCCTGGCCGCCATTGCCAATGGGATGGCGGACACTTTAATCCAGCGCGCCGCCGATGTATGCCTGAAGGAGAAACGTCCACTGGTGCTGTGTGCGCGAGAGACCCCGCTGAACAAGGTACATATCCGTAACATGTACCTCGCCGCCGATGCTGGGGCGACGGTCTATCCGCTGATCCCGACCTTCTATAACAAGCCGGTGGACCTTAACCAGATGGCCCGGCAGTTCGTGCACCGGGTGCTTGCCCACATCGGCCTGCCGCAATCCGGCGCTTATGAGTGGAAGGGAGAAGGTAAGTAGGATTGTTGCAAACGGAGTTCCCTGGCCGCATTCAGCGCCTTCTTGAGCACACCCATCGTGCCATCGGCGACCTGTAACTGGTCCAGCTCCGCCAGGCGCATCCAGCGCGCATCCGCGGCATCTTCTCCGGCGCGCAGCGTGCCGCCCTTTACGCGACACAGGTAATCCATGATGACGTAATGGAATTGGATCTGGCCGGCGGTGTCGCGGACGATGCGTTCAAAAACCTCGATCAGGACCACCGGTTCCACTTCCAGGGAGGTCTCCTCGCACGCTTCCCGAATAGCGGCCTCCTTCAAGGACTCGCCGCACTCCAGCATGCCTCCCGGTATGCTCCATTCTCCCTGATGAGGAGGTTGCGAGCGCTGCACCAGAACAAAGCGGTCTCCCTCCACAATCGCCGCGCCGATGCCAAGGATGGGACGCTCCGGATAATCGCGCTTCATGCAATCCAGATTACATCAGGGCCCAAACCTGGGCCTGGAATGCCCAACCTGGCCGCCCAGCCCGCGCTCGACTGTCGGCAGGTCTAGGTCTCTGAAAAATGAGATTGCAAGGCGCACATTCATAAACCTAAAGTGATAACATGTGAGTTACGATGGCTGGGGCCGAGCAAATCCAGAAAAGAATCGATGAACTGCGGGAACGCCTGCACCAACTCGGCTTTCTAATCCAGTCCTGCTCCAGGCATGAGCAGCGCAACTACGAGTCCGAGGTACGGGCAATTACAGCCGCGCTGCACTATTACGAAGCCCTTCTTCGAAGACGGCCAGATCCGGTTGTTCGGGACAGAAAAATTTATTCGGATCCGAAGAGCTGAGCACGAACAGGTGGAATACCAAGGTCGCGGGAGAAGATGAATCTTTCCTGTTCCGCCCTTTCCTGAAACTCCGTGCTTCTGCAAACCGGATTGCAAACATTTAAACCCAACTTCCCGCTCGATGTTGCGATCGGCTCCGAATATACAAGTGGCGCATATTGACGCTGCTGCTGGTCTTGGCATTTGGAGCCTCAGTGGGTCGTTCAGCATCTAGATGTTTGTAGCTTTTCAGATGACTTTAACAAAGGAGGCAAGGATGAAGCTCCTTACCACGATTTTGATATTAGGTGGTTTGGCAGTTGCGCAATCGCAGCCGCCATCCACCACGTCGAGCACCCAATCACAGCAGTCAAGCGCGCAATCGCAATCCGGAAATACGCAATTGGCGGTGAGGCCAGGAAATTCCGATGTGGGCGAACAGAGGATCATAAAGGAAGTAAGGCATGAGCTGATCATGCTGCCCTATTATTCGATTTTTGACGACCTTGAATTCCAGGTTAACGGCAATACCGTTACTCTTCTGGGGAACGTGGTCCGTCCAACACTCAAATCCGACGCGGAGAATGTCGTAAAGAAGGTTGAAGGCGTGGACCAGGTCATCAATAAAATCAACGTCCTCCCAACGTCGCCGATGGACGACGAGATTCGTCTGCGGGAGGCCCGGGCCATCTACAGCCAGTCTAACCTCACCAAATATTCAATGTCCGCCGTGCCCTCAATCCACATTATTGTGAGCAATGGGCATGTGACGTTGAAAGGCGTGGTGGACAATGCCACAGACAAGAACCTGGCATATATCGCCGCCAACGGAGTGCCGGGAACGTTTTCTGTTGATAACCAGATTCAGGTGGCGAATACGACCGAAGCGAAAAAATAAAGCTCTCGAACAAGCGTCACATCCATCCGGCGCAAAATTAGGATGAAAGGCACGGCACAGTCGTGCCTTTTTCTTTTGCGATAAACGGCCTGACTCAAATGAGGCCATCCCTGACCTGTGTAATATGAGAACCCTTGGCGCGTGGAAGACGTAACAGGGCATGAGTTGAAACTGCTGTTTTCAATTCCACCCGATCGCAGTATGCTGGCTGGTCTGGTACCAGCCTCTATGAATGCCATTCTGCGCTATTTCATGTTGTTTGCACTGGTGGTCTGGGTGGGAGGGATAATCTTCTTCTCCTTCGCAGTGGCGCCGGTCGTGTTTGCCGTATTGCCGACGACCGCCTTGGCGGGAGCGGTAGTAAGCCGATCGTTGTCTATCCTGCACTGGATGGGCCTGGGCTCGGGCATGCTATTTTTGTCCTGCTCCATCTTCTTCAGCATGAGGTTGCGGCTCGCGGGCGGACTGGTGCTGCTGATGATGGTGCTGACCGGCGTCTCGCAATTTGTGGTCATTCCGCGCATGGTGCCGTTGCGCAGAAGCATGGATGCCGCGCTCATTGCCGCACCGGCCCCGCAGGCACCGGGCAGGGCGGACCGAAACACCGTCCAGGCCAGCTTTAACCGGCTGCACAAGCTCTCGGTGGGACTGGAAGGGGCAACGTTGATTCTTGGCCTGATGGCATTGGGCAGCATGGCCCGCAATGCATGGAAGGTATGAGCGGACCGCCCATATTCCCCGATGCCGGATGAATGTGCGTCAGCGCGCCTGCCAGTGGTATTCTCCTAAGTCGCTCAAAAAAAATGATTCCGCTGGTTTGTGGAGATGCATGAACAAACTCTTCCAGAATGCCGACGAGGCGATTTTTGATATTCAGGATGGGGCCACGGTCATGGTGGGGGGCTTCGGGCTGTGCGGTATCCCGGAGAACCTGATTGCCGCCATGGTGCGCAAGGCCCCAAAGGAGCTGACCACCATCAGCAACAACGTCGGCGTGGACCATTTCGGCCTGGGGCTGCTGCTCGAAGCCGGGCTGATCAAGAAGCACATCGGGACCTATGTGGGCGAAAACAAGTTCCTGGAAGAGCTTGTGCTCAGCGGTAAGATCGATCTGGAGTTGAATCCTCAGGGAACATTTGCGGAGCGCATCCGCGCCGGCGGAGCGGGTATTCCGGCCTTCTTCACTCCCACCGGCGTGGGCACGATCATCGCGCAGGGCAAGGAGACGCGCAACTTTGATGGCCGCACCTACGTAATGGAGCGCGCGCTCAAGGCTGACTTCGCCCTGATCAAGGCGTGGAAGGGCGACGAATGGGGCAATCTGGTCTATCGCAAGACGGCCCGCAACTTTAATCCCATGATGGCCACCGCGGCCCGCATTACTATTGTGGAAGTGGAGCAACTGGTCGAAGTGGGCGAGCTGCAACCCGACGAAGTGGTTACGCCGGGCATTTACGTGAAGCGCATCTTTCAGGGCCGGAATTACGAGAAGCGCATTGAGCGCAGGACAGTGCGTAAGGCCTCCGCTTAAAATTGCGTTGGATTAAGCGTGATGGCAGAGGCGGGTGAAATACCAGAGGAATCCCAGGTTCAGGCAAATGCCGAATACGGCGAAGATGACGGCCATCAGGTACAGTATGCGCTGGTTCGCCGAAGGTTTATCGTGCCGCAGGCCCCAGGCGCCCGCAATCACTTGAAGGACGCCCAATAGCGCGGCAACCTTGCGGTTCGAGCAATAATTATGGATGGAAGCGGGAAAAAGCGTGAGCGAGAAAAATGACATTGCGAGACACGCCAGCACCAGAAGGGCCGCGGATTTTTCCGAGCGCTGCACGACCAGGAATGTAACAGATCATGTCCACTACACCGAAACCCGATAAGCAGAAAGACACGGAAAAGCGCGACCGCATCGTGAAGCGGGTCGCGCGCGAGTTGCGCGACGGCTTCTATGTCAATCTCGGCATCGGCATGCCGACGCTGGTCGCCAATCATGTCCCGCAGGGCATGCAGGTGGTGCTGCAAAGCGAGAATGGGATGCTGGGCGTCGGCCCTTATCCATTGGAAGGAACGGAAGACCCCGACCTGATCAATGCCGGCAAGGAGACGGTGACCGAGCTTCCCGGAACGGCCTACTTCTCGAGTGCCGATTCATTCGCCATGATCCGCGGCGGCCATATCGATTTAACTGTGCTCGGAGCAATGGAAGTTGATGAGGAAGGTAGCATCGCGAACTGGATGATTCCCGGCAAAA
>CAYTQA010000136.1:0-8075 GCA_964439495.1 uncultured Terriglobales bacterium
AAGCGATTCAATTTGCGCGTTTAGCTGGGGTTGCGGCTCCCTCTCATTGATCTTCCACAGACACATTGCGTAGTAGTAGCGCACGGGGGCATTGTGCATGTCGGTTTCCAGGAAATTCTGAAAACGGGAACGCGCTTCAATCGCGACCGGAGGCGAAAGATTGTCATAGGCCTTTCCGGCAAAGATCAGCGGCAACGGATCGGAACGGTCCAGATCGGAGGCCCGGAAGAATGAGCGCGCGGCATCGTCAAACTTGCCGAGACCGTAAAGAGCGATGCCAAGCCCGTCCTGCAGGCGGGCCGATTGCGTGAACCGGGCCAGCCCGGCCTTGAAAACTTCAGCCGCGGGTTCGAAGGTATCGTGCAGCAGCAGCTCCGAGCCCCAATCCAGGATGTTCTGCTCGCTGGGCTCCATGTGCGCGGCTTGCTGGTATTGCGCGGCGGAGGCAAGATAGTTTCCCGATCTCTCCTCCACCTCCCCGAGCAGGCTGTGGAGCTCGGCGGAGTCGCGTAATGCGATCAGCCGCTGAAGCGCCTGTCGCGCCTCTCCCAGACTGCCGCTTTGTTCGTATGCAAGCGCAAGATCGTAGCCGTTGTTGTACGCTGTGGGCTCGACTTCCTGCGCGCGCTTCAAGAATGGAATGGCTGCGGCTATCTTACCCGTCTGGATGTAGAACTCGCCCAGATTGTGGTTTGCATCGTAATCGCGGGGCTTGAGGTCCACTACCTTCCTGAACTGCGTTTCCGCTTCCAAGGGGCGATGCAGCCGAAGAAGGTTCGTTCCCAGGACGGTCCGCGCTTCGGCAACACTCGGCTTCAACCGCACGGCCTTTGCCAGATAATGGTTCGCCTTTTCGTCCTCGCCCTGCGCCCCATAGACCAGTCCGGCAAGCTCGTTAATGTCAAAGTTGCCGGGATTGGAGGAAAGCAGGGAGGCGAGTTCGCGCTGGGCTTCCGCGTAATGCTGTTCGCGATAAGCGGCAAGCGCGGCGAGAAAGTGTCGCCTGGTTTCCGCGGCGGCCTTATTCGGCGTTCCAGCGGGGCCAACGGGATTTTGGACAGCGATTGCCACCCTTGGGATTGAGAGCAATGCGAAAAGCAAACAACCTGTAATGAGGCGAATGCCGGTCCTGGGAATCGTTCGTGAGGGGATGCTGCACATTCTCGATACGCGGCCAGGCGGTGTCCAAAGCCGGCCTCGTGCTCACCGGGACCTCTTCAGCGCGAGCCTGTGCGTTACTGCGATATTACCTTACCCTATGCGCGGCAGGCGCAAAAAAGACAGCCCGGGGATGGTTTGCCCCGGGCTGTTTAGAAGGAATTACCAGTAGAGCTTAAGCGCGAATTGTATCTGGCGCCCAGTCCCACGCGTGCCGTTGATCTGGCCGAATTTTGCCGTATTCCTGTAGTCCAGCGTTACGAAGTTGTTGCCAAAATTAGGATGGTTCAGGGCGTTGAAGAATTCGCTCCGGAACTCCAGGTTTGTGGCCTCGGTAATGCGGAACTTCTTGAACAGCGACAGATCGAGGTCGTCGTAGGAAGGCCCATGCGCCTGGGTCGGAGGACCGCCCAGCGGCGAATAGTCGGTTTGACCGATCGTTGTCGCGACCGGCGGAGTAGCAAAGGCCGCTGGGTTCAGGAACTGCGTGGTACCATGCGGGCCCTTGTTGGCATAGATACTCTGGCCGGAAACCACGTTAGCGTAGCATCCATAATCAGCCGTGGTCCTTGGATTGCAAACAATTGAGAACGGGAATCCGTTCTGCAGGGTGTAAATCGCTTGCGTGCTCCAGCCTCCGATGATCTCATCGAGAACACCCGACGCCCCCCCTGCAAGCAGTTTCCCTTTACCGACGGGGAGTTCCCATATCCCACTACCGTGGAAGATATTCGGAACGTCGTTTCCGCAGTAACGGTAGTCCTTCTTCAGCCCCCAACCCGGAAGCACCGGCGCCCGCGCAAAATCGCTATCGGCAATACCCAGGATGTTTTTATTGTCGGTCCTGCACTCGGAGCGGGTGTAGTTCACCAGCAGGTTCAATCCCTGGCTGAACCTGCGTTCAAAGGTCACCTGGCCCGAGTTGTAATAGGCCGATCCGTCCGACGCCACGTAGTCGCTGTTGCGCGAAAAGTCCGGGAACGGAATATAGGGGGTCTGATTGGTCCCCGGTGGGAGAATGACCGTCGGGAGATTTCGCTTGTTCCCGTTCAGCATGTGCTGGCTGTTGTTGCCAACGTAAGCCAATGTGATCGTCTGGCTTGGCGTCAGTTGGTATTCAACCGATGCATTCCACTCCTGGGTGTAGGCCGTTTTCCAGGGGCTCTGGAAGCCGACCAGGGTCAGGCCCTTGGCATTAAAGTTAGGACTTGAGGGACTTGGGTCAGCCGCCGTCAATCCGTTCTCCAGCGTCGCCTGCTGTCCGTTCGGATAAAGCAGCGGACTGACGGAATTCGGAGCGAAGAACCCCAGGTTTACCGCAAAAGGATAGTTGTACCCAGGATCGGGGGCGCCACCGAGGTTTTCGAAGCCTCCGTAGAACATGCCATACGCGGCACGGGCCACAAGTTTCGAGGTGACCGCGTACGCCAGGCCTAAGCGTGGCGCAAAATTAGTGAGCGGTGTGGTGGAGACGCTTGAACGATACTGCAGGCTGATTCCATCTTTTGCCAGAAGAGAGGTAAAGGAAGGCGAAAGAGGCGTATTCTTCTGCTGGGAATCGATAATGTATTGTGCTCCCGCTCCATTGGGAGCGCCCGGTATCAGACCAGCTTGTTTGCCGCTTGCTTCTCCGAGTTGTCCGAAGACCTCCCAGCGCAGGCCCATATTGACGGTCAGCTTCGAGGTCGCCTTCCAATCATCCTGGAAGTAGGTCCCGTAGTAGTGCCGGAGATCGTCGGGCTGGGTGATGTTCGAGGCGAATACATTGCCCGCCCCTCCTACATTATTTACGCCATTGGGGACCGTCGCGGCCGTGGGCGTAAGCAGGATGTCAGCCACGCCGGCGCCTCCGGTAACGTTGGGAATACCAGTGTAGCCGCCAAAGCTGAACTCGCCGCGCGACCATGCCGGATCGATCCAGGGAAAATGCACCCTCTGATATTCAAAACCGCCCTTGAAGCTGTGCCCGCCGTGAACCTTGGTCAGGTTCTCGGTCAATTGCATCGTGTCGCTGCTGCGGCGGTTCGGGCTGGCGAAGCCACCGCCACCAAGTCCGGTCAATCCGCCAATATTGATGTTTGGCAACCCGCCATTGCCAGCCGTCTGGGGGATACCGGGGATCCCATATTGCGCGGGAATGCCCAGCGTGTTTGAATTTGGCGGCTCCGCCGAGGTGCGAAGCTGGCTGTAGCCGAATCGCGCCTCGTTCACCATGGTGGGTGAAAACGCGTGCGTTTCGCTCACCGCCAGGTTGGTGGAACGGTCCTTGAAGTCTCCCTGGCCAAAACCAGCATTTCCCCCAACCCCGGTGATGGATCCCGGGAAATTCGCGTGTCGATTGCTGTAACTCACGCGACCAAACAGTTGGTCCTTCTCATTGAAGTTCTGGTCCACGCGGACATCGAAATGGTTGTTATCGTCCGGCTGGCTGTGATTCACCTTATAGTTGTCGAAGATCACACCGGGCACGTTCGCTCCCGGAAAGAGCTGCAGGATCTTAATTGCATTGGGATCGAGACGCTTGGAGGGCAGTTGGTTCAAATACTGCGTAAGCGTAGTGAAGTTGGTAATGCCGACTATGCTGCCATTGGTGTAGAACGGATCGCGCACATAGCCGTTTTTTGTCGCGATCAGACCGGTGACCAGATCGACTTGCCCGGCCTGAACGGTACGCGTGGTCGCCGGATCGAAAATCGTCGCGTTGCTGAAGGTCCGGCCCAGCAAATCGGTTGACGTGGCATTCGTGGATGAGAATAAATCACGGAAATCGGTGAACCCGCTGCTTTGTTCAAGGGCGGTGGGAACGGTCGCGGTCTGCTCTACGCCGGTACGGATTCGGGTCCCCTCGTAATCGCCGAAAAAGAACAGCTTGTTCTTGACAATCGGACCGCCGATGGAGGCGCCAAACTGGTTCCTCCTCAGCTCGCCTTTCTTCTTGAGGTTCACTGGCGTGAAATACTGATCGACATCGACCGCATCCAGCAGGTCATTGCGCAGAAACTCCCACGCGCTGCCATGAAACTGGTTGGTGCCCGATTTGACTGACGCATTCACAACCGCGCCGCCTGCCCGTCCGAATTCCGCGCTGAAGTTGCTGGTTTGCAGCTTAAATTCCTGGATCGCGTCCGGAGGAGGCAGATTGACGTAAGCCGCGCCATTCAGGAAATCGACGGTGTCATTGTTGTTGTCGATTCCATCCAGAATGTAATTGTTATGGACCGTGGTCAACCCGTTCGCCACGAAACTTCCGGATTGATCGAGTCCGCGTGTCGGATTCAGGCCAGTAACGCCAGCCGAAAGCTGGGCCAGAAAGGTGTAGTTTCGCCCATTCAATGGGAGATTATTGATCTCGGTTCCCGTCGCCACAAACCCCACCGATGCATCCTGCGTCTGCAACTGGGGAGCGACTGCGGTCACTTCCACCTGTTGGGTGGCCCCGCCGGCGACCAGCTTAAAGTCCGCACGGGCCTGTTGCTGCACATCGACAGTTACATTCACCACCGATTCGCGGAACCCTGGGGATTCCACTTTGACGGTGTAGGAACCGATCTTCACCGGACTAAATGTGTAAGTACCGTCTGCGCCAGTAACGGTTGAAACGGTAAGGCCGGTCCCCACGTTAGTAAGAGTGGCCTTGGCATTGGGAATTACGGCTCCACTGGGGTCTGTAACAGTGCCTCGGACTGCCCCAGTATCGACCTGCGCAAACGCAGGAGTGGTAATACAAGCAGAAAAGACTGTGGCCAACAGGGCCAAAAATATCTTCAACGACAGTGCGTTTGATCGCATCGTGCCCCCCCAAAAATCCCAGTCTCGCCGATATCGATCGGCAATTCTGGGCCCCAAAATAAAACAGCTTTAACAGCTTTATGAATTTTCAATCACAGTTTTAGCGCCGCCTTCGTGCACACCCATCGTGCACGTGCACGCTAAACCGTGTACGTGCACGATGAGCCAATCAGCTCGCCTTGTCAAGAAAAAAATTTCGGCCGGAGGGATGGCACAAGAAATCGAGTTTTATGCCGCTCCCAACACCCTGTCGCGGTCACCCTAACTTTTATTCGAAATTGTGGAAGAGGCTGGGGCCCCGAAAGGTCGTTCCCCCTGATCGGACGCGTACGTAAATTGCGAACTATTCGCTACTTTGAGCGTACGCTTGGCGGCGCTACTAAGGAGGGCTCATCCACTCGCAAAAGCTGATCGGCCGCAACATGATGGAGGGTCTGCACCGTACCGCTCGGCCAATGGATTTCAACCTCCTGCACCGTTGCATCCGGACCCAACCCAAAGTGCAGGCGCTTGTCGCTGGAGGATAAATAACTGCTCGCCGTGGTGACCGTGGCGTACTGCGCGCCTCCGGCGGCTACGATTTTGACCATTGCCCCAATCGCGTCCCGATTACTCTTATGCCCTACCAGGTAAAGGGACAGCCAATGATTGTGGTTCTCGGTCTGGTTGCGAAGGATGTGCACAGGGCCGCCATTCGTGGTCACAACGGCGTCGACCCGGCCATCATTGTCCAGATCTCCAATCGACATTCCCCGGCTGGCCCAGGGCTCTTGAAAGGCCTCCCCCGCTCCGGTTGAAACATTGACGAAGCCATGGCCGGTGTTACGCGCCAGCAGCATCGGCTCTCGATAATGGAGTTGCGGAAAAGTAAGTTCGACGGTGTCCAGCACGTGCGCCTGCCCGATCAAAAGGTCCTTCCAGCCATCGTTGTCGTAGTCAAAAAATCGCAGCCCCCAACCGGAATGCATGCGGGTCATGGGGCCGATACCGGAGCTGTCCGTGGCGTAGCTGAAGGTCCCGTCGCCTTCGTTGTGATAAAGGGCATATCTCTGGTATGCAAGATCGCTGACCACCAGGTCCGGCCAGCCATCGTTGTCGTAGTCCGCGAAATCGACGCCCATCCCGGCATACGTATGTCCATCTTCGTCGAGCGCCGCCTGCGAGAGCAGCGCAACCTCTTCGAAAGTCCCGTCGCCCTTGTTCTGATAGAGAAATTCCGGCACCGAATCATTGGCAATGAACAGGTCGATATGCCCATCGCGATTGAAATCGCCGATTGCGATGCCCAATCCCTTTCCCGGCTTCGACAACCCGATCTGCTTTGCGACCTCCGTGAAATGGCCGTTGCCATTGTTGTGATAGACGAGCGGCGCAATGGCCTGAAACTGGTCGGGATGGCAATAGGAGCGGTATCCCTCCTTGCGCTCGCCGCACCAGATGTCGTCGAAGTCCCATTGCATGTACCGCAGCACGACAAGATCGAGCAATCCATCACCGTCCAGGTCGACCCAGGCGGCGCTGGTGGACCATCCGCTGCCGGCCACGCCCGCCGCGTCCGTCACATCGGTAAAGGTGCCGTTCCCGTTGTTGTGATAAAGGCGATTGCCCCCATACGCCGTCACGAATAAATCTTCGTAACCATCGTTGTCGTAGTCGCCGACCGCGACGCCCATCCCATATCCCACGCCCTGCAGCCCGGCTTTTACGGTCACATCCTCGAAGGTGCCATCCGTTTTCTGGTGGTATAGCCGGTTCCAGTATTTTGGCGCGGTCTTCTGCGGGACCGAGCCTTTGGCGGATGGGTCGGCGATCTCGGCGCCATTCACCAGAAAAATATCCAGACGTCCATCGTTGTCGTAATCGAAAAGCGCGACACCAGAACCCATCGTCTCAATCAGGTACTTCTTCGAGGTATGGGGGGCGGCGTGCTCGAAATGCACCCCCAGCTTTGAGGTGATGTCGATGAATTTTCCCGCGGACGCGGCGGGCTGCTCCACTGCCTTGCTGTTGTCCGCGCCTCGGAGCCCGGCGGCCAGGAGCACGACAATTGCAGCACTCGACAGGATGCGCATACTATGTAGAAAAATGCAGCGGCAGCCGCGGGCAGGCAAATTGAGAGCTCATGGGAACGTCACTCGATGCCTGGGATGAATGATTTGCCTGTATGAAAATAGGATTCGAAAATCGCCGAGACGCCAATTCGGATTCCGGAAAGCAAAATTGAGGGTTGCCGAGATAGTATAGCACTGGAAATGACCACCCTGGCCCGCACCACCTTACTCCGCAAACTGCTTTGGATCGCTCTTCTGTTTTTTGCGGCCCTGGCCGCGCACGCGGAAAATCGCGGCACCGCTGCCTCTTCCGCCTCCTCCGATTTTGCGCAGGCACAGCAACTGCTGGCCCGGGGCATGCTTGACCAGGCGACGGTTACGGTCAAGCGCGGACTGGAGCGCTCTCCGAACAGCATCCCAGGCCTCAACCTTCTCGGCATCATCTACCATCAGCAAGGCAACTATGCCGCGGCAGTTTCAGTGTTCAAACAGGCGCTGGCCCTCGATCCGCGCTCCATGGACACGCTGAATAATCTTGGGACCAGCTATGCCGCCCAGAACAAGATCGACTTAGCGCAAGAGGCGTTCCGCCAGGGTCTGCGGCTGCAGCCGGCGAACCGGACGGCGAATTACAATCTTGCCCTGCTGGCGCTTGAGAAAAAACAACCGAAGGAGGCGATCCGCCATCTTCTTCGGATCTCCCCTCCGGACGCGGCAACCCGCTTAAGCCTGGTGCGGGCCTATCTTGAATCCGGAATGACAGCGGAAGGATTGAGGACAGCGGAGGCGTTGTCTCGCGACTTCGTCAATGACCCGAAGGTCCATTTCTCCCTGGGCGTGCTTCTTGGCCCCCACCGGCAATATGCGCAAGCCATCCACGAGCTGGAGTTGGCGAATGCCCAGAAGCCTGGCACCTTCGAAATCCTCCACGATCTTGGCGAGGCGTATCTGCTGGCCGGCAATCCATCCCAGGCGCAGCGGATTCTGAATGAAGCGCTCCAGTTGCAGCCCGGTTCCGCGGAGACGCTCTACCTGCTTGCCCAGGCTGCGGCGGACCGGCAGCAGGATATTGACGCG
>CAYTQA010000137.1:0-8045 GCA_964439495.1 uncultured Terriglobales bacterium
GGCGGCAGGGATGTTGTATTACAACTGGCGAGGCACCGGGCATCCGTTCCTGATGCCCTATATGCTGAACCAGCAGACGTATCACATCAGCCGGCCTTTCCTGTGGCAGACCCGCTACGACTTTCCCCATTACAACCACTTCATGATGAAGAAGCTTTATTACTTTCATGAGCTGCCGGACTATCTGCGCTCCCGCCATCTTTATGGAGTTGTTGAATTAACCGAGGAAAAGCTGCATAGTTATTATAATTTCTTTGTTTGGCCCCTTTTGATCGCCTTCCTTCCAACCTGCCTCGTAATCGCCAGGAATAAGCGCTTGCGATTGCTTTTGTGTACCGCCCTGCTCCTGTTGATCGCGCTTCTGGTCCAACTCTGGACGCCGGAGGCCCACTATGCGGCGCCCGGCGCCTGCCTGGCGGTGCTCCTGGTGGCGATGAGCGTACGATTGGCGCGGCTGATTCGCTTCGGCAAGTTCAGGGTGGGAATTGCGCTTTCCCGGGCCATGGGAGTCAGTATGTTCGCGCTGCTGACTTTATCTATTGTCCACAATTGCATCGAGCCCTGGGACCTTACTTATAAGGCGGCCTACGAACGGGAACGAGTGACGAGTGATCTATCGAAATTACCAGGAAGGCACCTGGTCATCGTGCATGCTCAAATGAGCAGCGCGCCCGCTTATGATTGGATTTATAACGAACCCGACATTGACCACTCGAAAATAGCCTGGGCCCGGGACATGGGCACCGAAAAAAATCAGGAGTTATTGGATTACTTCTCCGACCGGCACATATGGTTCATCGATCATGAAGGCACCCGTTTTTACCCGTATGATCAGCGTCCCATGGCTCCCGTCGAGAATTACGCCACCGTTCCACCCGGTGTGACCGTCGCATCTCAAATCGCGCAGGCACATCAGAGAGAGATTCATGCGAAATAAAAAGGCCATCATCATCGGAGCAGGTCCGGCGGGTCTTACCGCCGCTTACGAACTGCTCACGCGCAGCGACATACAACCCATCGTGCTCGAAAAGAGCGAATTCATGGGCGGGATCTCAAGGACGGTCCGCTATAAGGGCAACCGGATCGACATCGGCGGACATCGCTTCTTTTCAAAAAGCGACCGCGTGATGGACTGGTGGTTTCAACACATACCACTAGAACAATCGCGGAATGGAAATTCGGCGAATGGGCACTCCACGATCACCTATCAGCGGATGACCCGCGAAATCCCGGCGGCACGCACACAGGCCGCCGTGGCCGAAGCCCCGGCGGCGGTCTCGACCGATCGGGTGATGCTGGTGAGAAAACGGAAATCCAGGATATATTTCCTGCGCAGGTTTTTCGATTACCCCATCAGTCTCAGCAAGGACACCTTGGTCAAGATGGGCCTGGCGCGGACCTTCCGCGTCGGAATCAGCTATCTGAAGAGCGCCCTTTTCCCGATTAAAAACGCGGAGAACCTGGAGCAATTTTTTATCAACCGCTTTGGCCGCGAACTTTACAACACCTTCTTCAAATCGTACACGGAAAAGGTCTGGGGAGTGCCCTGCCAGGAGATCAATGCCGAGTGGGGAGAGCAGCGCATCAAGGGCCTTTCCATCCGAAAAACCATCACGCACTTTCTCCGGCAGCAGTTCAAGAAATCCGGTGATGTCTCCCAGAAGGAGACTGAAACCTCGCTCATTGAGCAATTTCTCTATCCCAAGCACGGACCGGGCCAGATGTGGGAGACGGTGGCGGAGAAAGTTGTGGCCATGGGCGGAAAGATCATCACCCGCTGCGAGATATGCAAGGTCCATGTGGAGGGAGAGCGCATTATCTCCATCACCGGCCGCGACCAGAACGGAAACCTGCGCGAGTTTCATGGGGATTATTTCTTTTCCACCATGCCGATCAAGGAACTGGTCCGTGCCCTGGATGCAAAAGTTCCTGCCCCGGTGAAGGAGGTCAGCGAAAGACTTCTGTATCGCGATTTCATTACCGTAGGCTTGCTGCTGGACCGGCTGAAGATTACCGAGCAGAACAACAAACTCATCGAGGACAACTGGATTTATATCCAGGAGCCCGATGTGCTTGCCGGCCGGCTACAGATTTTCAACAATTGGAGTCCTTACCTGCTGTCGAATCCGGAAAAGGTCTGGATCGGGGTGGAGTACTTCTGTTATGAAGTGGATGATCTCTGGAAAAAATCCGACGCCGAAATGGCCGCCTTTGCCCAGGAGGAATTGCAGAAGATCGGGATCATTGATAAGGGAGATGTGCTCGACTCAACCGTTATCAAAGTGCCCAAAACCTATCCCGCTTACTTCGGGAGCTACAATCGCTTCGACGAGCTGCGGAATTACATCGACAAATTTGAAAACCTGTTTCTTGTGGGCAGGAATGGCATGCATCGCTATAACAATCAGGACCATTCCATGCTTACGGCGATGATTTCAGTGGATAATATTCTGGCGGGACGCACCGACAAGGCAAACATCTGGGAAGTCAATACCGAGATGGAATACCACGAGGCGAAGAACAATTAGCGACAATAGCCCCTTTGCGATTTCCAGGGAGCAGCATTCCGAATGGACCGCCGGGCCAGTTCTCTTTTACCAAATATTCAAATAGCTTATTTTGCCGCACAATTTCAGTTGCAATTGCGATGAGAACCGGGTTTTCTGACTGAACAATGCCAACCATAGAGATTCTGGGATTATCGAAAATTTATAAGACTGGATTTTTCCAGAATAAGCCCAGGCAGGCCTTGCGTCCTTTTCACCTGGCGGTGGAGCATGGCGAGATATTCGGCTTTCTCGGTCCCAATGGAGCGGGCAAAACCACCACGCTCAAACTGCTTATGGGACTCATCTTCCCCACCGCAGGCACGGCCCGCCTTCTCGGCTCCGATTGGCGCGATCCTAAAATCAAGTCCCGCATCGGCTTTTTGCCTGAGCAGCCATATTTTTACGATCAGCTTACCGCGCGCGAACTTCTGGATTACTACATGAGCCTCTCCGGCATTGCTGCCCGCGAGCGGGCGGAGAGGGTCCCCAGGATGCTGGAGCGGGTGGGACTGGGAGAGAGCGCCAACGTAAGGCTGCGCAAATTTTCCAAAGGAATGTTGCAGCGCGCCGGCATCGCCCAGGCGATTATTCATGATCCCGAGATCGTATTTCTGGACGAGCCGATGTCAGGGCTGGACCCAATCGGCAGAAAAGAGGTGCGGGACCTGATCCAGTCGTTAAAGCAGGAGGGCAAGACGGTTTTCTTCTCCACGCATATCCTCTCGGACGCGGAGGCACTGTGCGACCGGGTTGCGGTGATGCACAAGGGAGAGCTGCGCGGGGTGGGAGTCATGGCCGAATTGATGTCGCAGGGCAAAGGCCGCTTCGAGATCGTCTGGCAAGGCGTTCCAGGGATATCCCGCATCCAGGCGCTCGGAGCAAAGTGCACTCAGGCGGGAGATACGGTGCGCGCGGAGGTGGATGACAGCCTGGTTTATCCTGCCCTGGAAGCGCTGCGGAACGCCAATGTCCGTTTGATTTCCGTCACCCCGGTCCGCGCCTCTCTGGAAGAATATTTTATTGCCCGCCTGGACCGCCCCATGGAGGTCTCGCAATGAATACCCGCATCGGCGCCATTGCATTCAACACATTTCGTGAAGCGGTGCGCGATCGTGTGCTGTATAACCTGCTCTTTTTCGTGCTGCTGCTGCTGGCCTCGGCCCCTCTTTTTGGGCAGATCTCTCTTGGCATTGAACGCATCTTTCTCATCAACCTGGGACTCACCGCTATCTCTCTTCTGGGCATAGTTATCGCCATTTTTATTGGCATCGGCCTGGTCTCAAAGGAAATCGAAAAAAAGACCCTTTATACCGTCCTCTCGCGCCCGGTGCGGCGATGGGAATTCATCACTGGAAAATATCTGGGGTTGGCGGGCACCCTGGTAGTGAATACCTTTTTCATGGCCATTGGATTCTATGCCGCGCTGCTTCTGCTTCAGCGTCATTTCACAAGGGTGGACGCGAACATCCTGACCGCCATCTACTTCATAGTTTTGCAGTTTTTCATCGTCACCGCCCTGGCCCTGCTCTTCTCTTCCTTTTCCACCCCTATTTTTTCCGCCGTCTTCTCGCTGGCGATGTTTCTGGCGGGATCGCTGGCCAGCGATCTGCACACCCTGGCCAGCATGTCTCACGGACCGGAAGGCTGGGTTGCCAAAGTAGCTTCTTATATCGTACCCAACCTGAGCGCGCTGAATGTGATTGTCCGGGTCTCTCACGACCAGATCATTCCCGCTTCCCTGGTGATGTTCAACACGCTGTATACCTTGTTTTACGTGGTGGTGGTTATCGCCGGAGCGGTGCTCGTCTTCGAGTTTCGGGACCTCAAATGAGATCGCGGGTCGTCCTTATCGCTTGCTCTGTGCTGCTGCTTGCGCTTCTGGGGGCCGTGGCCATGCTGAAGAAAGTCCAGAATATCCAGAGCGCCAACCCCTTCGAGGACGCCCTCTATGTCTCATCCCCTCAAGTTGTAAAGAAATTAAGCCTGGGTTATTCCGGGCTGCTGGCCGATATCTATTGGACGCGGGTGGTGCAATATTTCGGCAGAAAACACGCGCTCAGCTCGCATGAATATAAGGCGCTTGCTCCGCTGCTCGACATCACGACCACACTCGATCCATCGCTCACGGGGGCCTATGAATTCGGCTCCATTTTCCTGGCGCAGAAGCCGCCGGAAGGAGCTGGCGATCCGGATGCGGCCATCTCGCTGGTACAGCGCGGGATTTATAATAATCCCGACAATTGGCGCCTCTATTACACCCTGGGCTACTTTGAATATCTGGAAAAGAAAGACTATAAGGCGGCCGCCGCGGCCTTTGAGGAAGGTTCGAAGAAGCCGGGCGCTCATATATGGATAAAGGTAATGGCAGCTTTAATGTTGGGCGATGCGGGCAGCATCCAGACGGCCCGGTATATGTGGTCGCGCATATACGAAGAAAGCCAGACCAGCGACATTAAACAAAATGCGCTGCGCCACCTTACCTCGCTGAAAGCCGATGAAGACGTGCTGAATCTGGAAAAGCTGGTGACCGAGTATAAACAGCACACCGGCGAGTGGCCCTCGAGCTGGCATGTCCTGATTTCCGCCGGCAAGCTGCGTGGCGTTCCGATTGATCCGCATGGGGTGCCCTATCTCCTCAAACCGGATGGCCGTGTTGAGGTCGGGGACCCGCAAAATTTCCGCTTTCTTCATAATGGAATACCGGCTAAACACTAGCTTTTGCGCACATTTTTATCTGGGGACCGTCAAACTATTTACATGGTCATTTATTTACGATCCGTTCTGGGCATATGTTTGTCCCTCTGCCTTGTCCCAGGACTGGCAGCCCAGTCCACACACGAGTCCATAGCCAGGATCGCCTCGCGGGTGGACGCCCACTACAATCATCTGAACTCTCTTCACTCCAGCTTTGAAGAAATTTATCAGGGGGCCGGCATCTCCCGCACGGAAACCGGCGAGCTTTTTCTGGCCAAGCCGGGAAGGATGCGATGGAATTATGAGCAGCCGCGTCCCAAGCTTTTCCTCACCGACGGCAAAACCGCATATTTCTATGTCCCCGGAGATGCGCAGGCGCGAAAGATGCCGGTGAAAAAACTGGCGGACCTTCGCTCTCCCATCCGCCTGCTGCTGGGGCACACCGCTTTGCAAAAGGAATTCCGCGGCCTGACGCTCTCTTCAGAAAAGCCACTCGGTCCTTCCGGCGCGGTATTGCAGGGCATCCCCAAAGGAATGGAAGACCGGATCAGCAGGGTGCTTCTGGAGGTCACCCCGCAAGGGCAAATCACCCGGATCTTTATCGAAGAAGTGGATGGATCGACCACAGATTTCCGCTTCAGCCAGATCACGGAGAATGTTTCGCTTCCGCCCAATCTCTTTAAGTTCATAGCTCCAGCGGGCGTCCAAACCATTGAAACCACTGAAATAGGGCCTTAGCGGCAACTTACGGATGTTAAACTGAATGGGAGCAGCCCCGGTAACGCGTTGAATGGCGGTTTAAAGAGCTCATGGCAGAGTACCTGGTCAAAGTTGCGAATGAACACGGGCGCATAAGCGAGCAGACGGAGCACGGAAACTCCCCTGCGGAGGTCCGCGATCGCTTCGCTCAACAGGGATACTTCGTCTTTTCGGTGAAGCCAAAGGGCATGTTCGGGGCCCGAAGCTCGAGCCTCGGCGGCAAGCGCGTCAAGCAGGAGCAGTTCTTAATTTTCAACCAGCAATTCGTGACCTTAATCCGCGCCGGCCTGCCTATCCCGCAATCCCTTGAGCTGCTTGCAAAGCGGCAGCGCAATAACCTGATGCGCTCCATCCTGGAAAATGTGCGGGAACGTGTGCGCGCGGGCGAACTGCTCTCGGAGGCATTCAAGAACGCGGCCCCCGGGGCGATCTCGCAGGTCTACATCACCACACTGCTGGCGGGAGAGCGCAGCGGAAACCTCGAAGAGGTGCTGAATCGCTATATTCTCTTTGAGCGTCTCTCTCTTACCTTCAAGAAGAAGCTGATCTCCTCGCTCATCTATCCGGCGTTGCTGGTCATCATGGTGAGCGTGATGTTTACTTTTCTTATCAGCTATGTGGTGCCGAAGTTTCAGGACCTGTACTCGCAAATAGGCAATGGACAGCTTCCTTCGATCACGGTCTTCGTGATTAATTTCGGGGTGGCCGTACAGCACTATATCGTTGCGCTTGCGGCGGCTGTCGTTGTGCTGGCGATATTTTTGTGGCGCTGGAGCAAAACCACTACGGGAGCGGAGAAGATCGACGCCTTTCGCCTTTCCATGCCCGTGTTTGGCGGGGTCTGGCTTAAATATCAAGTCGCCATATTTTGCCGGATGCTGTCCACTCTGCTCTCCGGCGGACTGCCCCTGGTCCAGGCGCTTGAAACCGCGGGCAACTCGCTCGAAAGCAAGCAGCTCTCCAAGGCGGTGCTGCAATCGGTCCAGAAGGTCCGGGAAGGACGCTCCCTCTCGCGCAGCCTGGAAGAGAGCGGCGTATTCCCTGCCCTGGGCTATGAAATGATCGAGGTTGGGGAGTCCACCGGGGCGCTTCCCGCCATGCTGGGCTCGGTGGCCGAATTTTTCGAGGACGATGTTCAAAATGCCCTGAGCGCCGCGCTCTCGCTGATTGAGCCTGTGATTCTTGTGGTGATGGGAGTTGTGGTCGCCTTTGTGCTGATCGCCCTTTATTTGCCCATTTTCTCGCTGGGGGCCGCGGCCACGGGCTAACAGGGACCACGAAACTAAATTGAAAACGTCAAATAACTCATGTCAAACCTCTTTGTAAATGGTGGAAATGGCCGGCCTCCCGAAGGCGACTCCGAGGGCCGCGCGCGCGATCTGGCCAAACGGTACCGGTGCGAGTTCGTGGATTTGAAAAACTTTCATATCCAGCATGAGCTTTTTAAATCGGTGCCTGTGGACCTGATGTTCCGCTACAACTTTGTGCCGCTGGAGGAGCACAGCGACGAGCTCTCGATCGCCATCTCCGATCCCAGCCGGCTCATGATGATTGACGAGATCGGGCTGCTGCTGAAAAAGCGCATTCGCACCAAGGTCGCCACGCTGGCCCAGATCGAGGACATTCTCAAGAAGACCGAACAATCGCAACGCGTGCTCGAAGAGGCCAGCGAAGAATTCACCTTCGACGTGGTGCGGGAGGACGAAGCCGGAGACGAGACCATCTCCATCGAGCGGCTCACCTCCGAGGCCGACATCAGCCCCATCATTCGCCTGGTGGACACCACCATCTTCACCGCCCTGCAACGCCGCGCCAGCGACATCCACATGGAAACGCTGGACGATTCGGTGGTGATCAAATACCGCATTGACGGCGTGCTGCAACAGGCGCTGCCGCCCATCGCCAAGGAGCACCACTCCACCATCATCTCGCGCATCAAGGTCATGAGCGAGCTGGACATCGCCGAACGGCGGGTCCCGCAGGATGGACGCTTTCGCGTCCGGTATAACGGCCGTCTGATCGACTTCCGTGTCTCCATCATGC
>CAYTQA010000138.1:0-6635 GCA_964439495.1 uncultured Terriglobales bacterium
CATGGCAGCAGTGGATGACAAGGTAAAGCAAATCATTGTCGAGCAACTCGGCGTGGATGAAGGCGAGGTCACACCCAACGCCTCATTTGTGGACGATCTGGGTGCGGACTCGCTCGACACCGTGGAACTTGTCATGGCCTTTGAAGAGGCCTTTGACATCGAAATTCCGGATGAAGATGCCGAGAAGATCAAGACCGTAAAGGACGCGGTGGATTACATCAACAAGAACTCGAAAGGCGGCAAGTAGTTTGCGGAGGGTCGTGATCACCGGCATGGGCCTGATTTGCGGAGTGGGTCATACCAGTCCGGAAGTCTGGTCCAACTTGATGGCGGGAAAGAGCGGGGTCGGGCAGATCACCCATTTCGACGCCGCTGGTTTTGCCTGCACGATTGCCGCCGAAGTGAAGAATTTCGATCCCTTCAAATTCATCGAAAAAAAAGAAGTCAAAAAAATGGGGCGCTTTATCCATCTGGCGCTGGCCGCGACCGATGAAGCGATGAAAATGTCGGGATTGAAGGTGACATCCGAAAACGATACGCGGGTCGGGGTGCATATCGGCTCCGGCATCGGCGGTTTCGATGTCATCGAGCGGGAACATTCAAATTTAATCAATGGCGGCCCGCGCAAGATTTCTCCATTTTTTATTCCCGCGGCAATCGTCAATCTGGCCGCCGGGCATGTGAGCATCCGTTATGGGGCCAAAGGACCGAATGAAGCCACATGCACCGCCTGCACCACCAGCGCCCACGCCATTGGAGACGCTTACAAGATCATTCAACGCAATGCCGCGGACGCGATGATCGCCGGCGGCACCGAGGCCGCGATCACTCCGATGGGAGTGGGCGGCTTCTCGGCGATGCGGGCCCTTTCCACGCGCAACGACGACCCGGAGCATGCCAGCCGTCCCTTTGATAAAGGCCGGGATGGCTTCATCATCGGCGAGGGCGCCGGCATTCTGATTCTCGAAGAGCTTGAGTTCGCCAAGCGGCGGGGGGCGCCGATTCTCGGCGAAATTATCGGCTACGGCATGAGCGCGGACGCCTATCACATTACCCAGCCAGCGGAAGAAGGCGAGGGCGGTTATCGCGTCATGATGAATGCTCTCGACGATGCTGGAATCCGTCCCGACGAGGTGGATTACGTCAACGCCCACGGCACCTCAACCCCTCTGGGCGATGTTCTGGAGACGAAGGCCATCAAACGCGCCTTTGGCGAGCATGCCACAAGCAAAAAACTGGCGGTGAGCTCCACCAAGTCCATGACGGGACACCTGCTGGGAGGCGCCGGAGGCCTTGAAGCCGGAATTACCATACTGGCATTGAAGGACCAGTGCCTGCCGCCCACCATTAACCTTGAAGACCCTGATTCCGAATGCGATTTGGATTACGTTCCCAACCATTCGCGCCAGGCCAAACTCAACATTGCGCTCTCCAATTCATTTGGCTTTGGCGGCACCAATGGATCGCTGATCTTCAGGCGCTGGACAGAGTAACTTTTCGCCAAAAAAAGGCGCGGCATAAAAGCTGCGCCTTTTTTTATTTCATCGGTCCCGCAAGTTTCAGCAGAGATCAATCCTGGCGGACATCGGAAAAATCGTGGACCATCTTTTCCAGATCGCGATTGCTCTCAATGAATTGACGATGAAATCTTTCCATCTCGGCTTGCACTTCAGCCTGAGACTCGCGCAAGGCCCTCTCGATCTCCGGACGAGCGCTTTCAAAAGCGGCCGCCATTTTCGCCAGATCGGCGTCCCACGGCGCTTCCAGCCTGGAGGAACCGCCGGGGCGCTTTGGCTCCGGAATGGTCAGCGAGACTACCTGCTCTTTCTTGTCACGAACGATGCTCAGCGCAACCTTGCCGCCTTTATGTTCGCGTAAAGCATGCCGCCAGTCTGTCTGGTCAACAATCTTCTTGCCGTCAAATTTTACGATGACATCTCCGGCGCGCAGCCCGCTGGCGGCGGCAACGCTCCCTTTTTCAACCGAGCGCACGAGCACGCCTTCGCCATTGCTGACTCCAAAAAATTCGCCCAATTGGGGGCTAAGTCCCTCGACCATAAGGCCGGTGGCCGGCGAATAGCTGCGGGACATTACGTTGATGTCCATGCTGGGAATGGTGATTTCAGGCACGTGGATCGCCGGGATGACCGGCATTTCCGGCATATTGAACTCCCAGTCGCGGGCATCGGCAATCATCTTTCGCCGGTCGGTGAGTTGGACCTGGATATTCATGGGCTGTCCATCGCGGCTGATGCCCAGGGTCACAGTCCGTCCAGGCGGCGTCTCGCGCAACATGCGGCGAAACTGCTCTTCGCTTTCCACCTTGGCGCCATTGAATGAAAGAATGACATCGTGTTCCTTCAGGCCGGCCTTGCCCGCGGGCGCGTCCTCGTCCACCATTACAATCTCCACGCCCGCTTCTTCCTTTAATTTCAATGGGGCCACGCGGTCGCTGGTCACATCGCTGATGTCCACTCCCAGGTAAGAGCGCCCGCCATGAAGCGAGGTCGCGTTGGCCGGGCTTGCCGGTGGATGCGGTGGGCGCGGAGATTGCGCGTACAACGGGGCCGCAGCCAGGGCCGCCAGCACTACACACGTTGAAACATGAAATCTTGTCATGATCTTTTATTACTCCTCCCCGGCGTCACTTCCTGAGTTGCAGCACCTGGATATTTCCCGTACTGGTATGCAGCTTCAACACCGGGCCTCCGCCATTCAAAGCGCCTTCGAGGTACATCTCCCTGGGACCGAAATCCCCGCCTTCGGTAGTGATCTTCATGTCCGGAAAATCGGAGCGTATGGCATTTCCCATGGCCGCATCCACGCCGGCGCGAATTGTCACTGCAAGATCAGACGGAAGATAGACCACAATGTCACCCACGCCGGTCTCAATTTTTGAATCCAGCAACTTTCCTTTTTGCGGCACAAACTCTGCGGTAATGCCTCCAGCCCCGGTCTCCGCGCGCAGACCGCGCCCAATCCGGTAACACTGGATGCTTCCCCCGCCGCTCTCCGCTTTAATGAAGCCATCCCCTCCATTGCTGCGGATATTGCCGCCGCCGGTTTCAAGCTCCAGGGCGCCCGCAACTTGCCCGATCTCGATGCTGTTGCCTCCCGTACTGGCCCGCAGGTTGCCCCCAACCTTATCCACGTGGATCATTCCGGCGCCGGTTTCGAGGTTTACATCGCGTTTGGCCGATTGCAGGTAGATGTTTCCCCCACCAGTCTCCGCGATCACACTTCCGCCCGCGGTATTGATCCGCACATCGCCGGCCCCGGTTTCAATCTTGATGTCTCCATTGACGCTGCCAATGCCAATGTTTCCGCCGCCAGTTTGCAGGTAAGCGCCGCCGCCGATATCGTCGAGCTGGATATCGCCGGCCCCGCTTTCTCCCTCCACCCGGCCATTGAAATGCGCGAACTGGAGGTTGCCTACATCGGTGGTGGCTTTGACCAGCTCAGTTTCCCTCGGCACGGTGATCGCGAATTCCGCTGGAATACGATGCCAGCGCATTCCCGACCAGTCGGAGGAAAGTACTGTGGTATCTCCCGCGTGGGAGATGTTCATCTGGGCCTGCGCGAATATCCTGCGCGCCTCTTCTTCGGTTGCTGCATTGCAGCGCCAGCGCGCGACATAAGTAATCCTGGGTTGGGCCGCGCCATTGACCAGGACGGAACCCTGATGCACCCTGGCCCGCACTGCTTTGGTGGAAGCAAGCGTGCCGGTGGTCTCCTGTACCCACTCTCCACCTTCGCGATAGAGGCGCGTGTTTCCCTGCGCGACCGCGGAGATGCTGCCGACCGCAAGCGTCGCGAAGACCAACCAGAATTTAAAGCTGCGTTTCAATGTTCAAGACCTTTTCAATTAATTTATTCAATGTTGGGCAAGTCAGCCAGCACGCGGCGTGACTGCGTGCGGATATAAGAATCGTCGTCCCGCGAGGCCAGCGTCTCCAATGCCTGGCGCACGGTCCCATCCGCCTTGACGCTCTCCAATAATCCAATGGCCTGGGAGCGGACCCCCGGATTCGAATCCTTCATCAGCGCTTCCACAACCGCATCGCGGACCCGGCGGTCTTCCTTTACATACGCGCGCAATCCTTCCAGCGCCTTCAGGCGCACGCCAGGGTTCCGGTCATATCGCAGCGCGTAGATAAGGGCCTCGCGAATGCGGGCATCGTCGGGCTTCTGCGTCAGCAGATCGATCGAATCCATGCGCACCCCGGTATTCATGTTGTTGTGGGCGGCGAACAACAGCAACTGCTGGATCCGTGGATCGTCGAGCGAGCCCTGCACGGAATCGGGCATAACGCGGTCATACTGGATCTGGACTTTGTTCGACCCCGGCTCCTGCACGATGCCGCGGATTCCGGCGATCGAGGCCGCATCCACCTGCGCAGCCGGAGCATTGCCAACATCGCCTCGTCCCGAAACGTGCATCCGATATGTGGTAAGCAGGCCGGCGGTAAAGCCAAAGATCAGCAACGCCGCCGAAAGCGCCGGGGAGAAGCGCATGGCGTGCATCCATCCCGCGAGATCGAAGGTGAAGCGATACCATCCGCGCGCGCTCTTCTCATGCTCCAACGCCTCCTGCAGGCGCATGCGCGAACTGGCCAGCAGATTCGGAGAAGGCTCCTGCACCGGCAGGGCGGACATCTCCTCGCGGAACTCGCGCAGCATTGCCACCTCTTCGAGGCAGCCGGGACAGCCCTCGACGTGGCGCTCAAACTCGTGGCGCTCGTCGTCCTGGAGCTCATCGTAAACGTATAACGCAACGTTGGCCCGTACCCATTCGCAGTTCATATCAACCTCGGATCTTTTCATGCCTTGCTGCAAACCTTGCCGCGCACATCGAGGCGCATTCGATTTCTATATCTCTAAAACCTCTATCGCATCTCAGCCAGCGCGCCCCGCAGCTTTTGCGTCGCCCGGAAGAGGGTGTTCTTCGCTGTTTCTTCCGTGGTATTCAGCATCTCGCCGATGGTCCTAAGCTTCAAACCCTGATAATGCTTCAACTCAAAAACCATGCGCTCGCGCGGCGTCAGCTTCTCCAGCGCGCGTTTGATCTTGCCGCCAAGCTCCCTCCGCATCAGGTCGCGCTCCGGATTGGCGCCCGCCCGCTTGTCCGAGACATTGTCGAGCAGGCTGTATTCCTCCCCGCTTTCGTCCCGCATCACCGCTGAATCCTCTCTGCGCGTCTTCTTCTTGCGAATCTGATCGAGGCAGAGATTGGTCACAATGCGATACATCCAGGTGTAAAACGAGCACTCAAAGCGGAAGTTTCCCAGATGCCGGTAGGCCTTCAGAAAGGCCTCCTGATAAATGTCCTGGGCGTCCTGCTCGGAGCCGGTAAGGTGCAGGGCCAGACGCAGCACCGAGTGATCGTAATGCCGCACCAATTCCTCAAAGGCAGCGCGAGAACCGCGCTGTGCCTCACGAATTAGCTCGGAATCGTTCACGCGGCTCAGAGTCGGGCTTATCATGCGCTCCCCAGTCGTCCGTGACCAGGGAAAATTTTTATGGCCTGCGCCTTCCGCCAGTGGCTTGCCTGCGCCCAACGGAAGCGGAGCAGCAGCTACGGTTGGCATTCTCGTTTATCACCTTTGAGCTTCCGGAGCGGTTGGCCCGGGAAGCCCGCGTTTACAATCTGATAGACGGGGCCGACGTTAAAAGGTAAGCGGGAATTATATATGCGGGACGAGCGGGAGAGAGGAGCGCGCACGGTAAATCCCGCGGCCTGGGGCGGAACGCGGGAAAAAGGCGGGAGATGAACCGCAGGCCCAGCCTTGCGCCGGGCCTGTTCACAAAGAGTATTACTCCGCGGCTTCCTTGTTGATGATGACTTTTACGTGGGCAGTCACGTCCCGATGGAGCTTCACCGGGATGTGGAACTCGCCCAGGCTCTTGAGCGGATCGTCCAGATGGATCTTGCGGCGGTCCACATTGAACCCCTTCTTTTCGAGCTCGGAGGCGATATCCGACGAGGTGACTGACCCGAACAGATGGTCTTTTTCGCCCACCTTGCGGGTAAACGAGACGCTGACATTCTCAAACTGCTTGGCCAGCAACTCGGCATCGCCTTTTTCTTTTGCGGTCTTGCGGACCGCCGCAGCCTTCATCTGGTCAATGACGGCCTTATTGGCGTGGGTGGCCTCGATTGCCAGCTTGCGCGGCAGCAGAAAATTCCGCCCATATCCCTCGGCGACCTTCACCACGTCCCCGCGATTGCCCAGCTTTGCTACATCCTCTTTCAAAATGACTTCCATGAAAAACTCCAATCAGAATTGTTAGCGGCCTGGACCGCTGCACGCTGCAACACAAATCTTCGTCGTCTGGTCCCGTCCGGAGTCGTACGTTCCGCATTCAGTCAGGGCCAAAATTTATCCTTCCGTCCTGAGCTGCGACTCGAACGCCAGACGAGCGAATACGGTCATGCCCGCGCCGCAAAAGGCAGCAGGGCGATATTCCGGGCCTGCTTGATGGCGGCGGAAAGCCTGCGCTGGTGCGGTGTGCAAACCCCGGTCAGACGGCGGGGGATGATCTTGCCGCGCTCGGCGACAAACCCCGCGAGCAGGCGAACATCCTTGTAGTCGATCGCATCGATTTTTTCCACGCAGAACTTGCATACCTTCTTG
>CAYTQA010000138.1:6645-8017 GCA_964439495.1 uncultured Terriglobales bacterium
GCGGCGGAAAAACTTCCGTTGATTTTCGCGCCCGCCGCCCATGCCGCCGGGGCCTCCGGATGGCGGACGCCCTCCCGGACGACCCGGGCGATCGGAGCGGTGTCCTGCATCGGCAGGAGCTGTTGTTCTTGTATCTTCAGCCATTTCTCTCTCCTAAAAATTTTCTCTTACTGTTTAAGCGCTGGCCGGGGCCGCGGGTTCCTCGACCGCCGGGGCCGAAGGCTCAACCGGGGCGGAGGCGCTGCGCCGGACCTTGGTTGCGCGGATCGCCTTGATCTTGTCGATGCGCTTCTGCTCCAGGTCCATGCGGACGGTGAGGAACTTGATCACCGGCTCCGCGACGCGCAAACGGCGCTCGATTTCGTGCACCGCTTCTCCACTGGCCTCCACGGTCAGCAGCAGGTAATAACCATCATTGAATGTGCGGACCTCATATGCGAGCCGCCGCTTGCCCATACGGTCCAACTTTTTCAGGGTTGCGCCCGCACTGGCCACGTTCTGCTCAAAGGTCGAGATTAATTTGTCCATCTCCTCTTCCGCCAGATCAGGCCGAAGGATGAACATGACTTCGTAAGTACGTTGCATTTTGCTTTTCTCCAAATCTCTTTCGGCGGCGCTTGCACGCCGCAAAAAATCCAAATCTCACATTCCGCTTCGTTGCGCAGGGCCCGGAAAATCCGCTACGGCCCCTCTTCAACTACTGGCCTCTTCCGCCTTGCGATTGAAGCGGTTCATCGCGGCCCCGGCGCCCTCGGTAAGGACCACCTTCACCGCCTCCGCCGCGCGCTCCAGCACCTCGTCAATCACCTTGTGCTGCGCCTTTTTAAACTGGGAGAGGACATAGCGCTTGCCATCCCCCACCTTATGGCCGGGCGCGATTCCCAGCCGGATGCGCAGGAACTCCTGCGTACCGAGCGCGCCGATAATCGACTCCAAGCCGTTGTGTCCCGCCGAGCTGCCGCGCTCCCGCACCCGAATCGTCCCCAGGGGAAGATCGAGCTCGTCATAGATCACGACCAGGTCCCGCTGCGGATCGGCGCCAAACTCGTCCACCAGGCAGCGCACCGAAAGACCGCTCAAATTCATGAAGGTCTCCGGCTTGGCCAGCACCACCGCCGCTCCGCCAAACTCGGCGCTGGCGGTGAGCGCCCGGCAGCGGCGATTCTCCACCTTCACGGCGCACGCTTCGGCAATCCGGTCCACCGCCAGAAAACCGAGGTTGTGATAGGTGAACTGGTACTCGATGCCAGGGTTGCCCAGTCCAACGATCAGCTTGGGTCCGGTAGGCACCGAGGCTACTTCTTCGCCTCAGTCCCTTCTTCCGTCTCCTGCTTGCCTTTCTTGATCACCTCAGGCTCGGCAGGAGTTCCGG
>CAYTQA010000139.1:0-2484 GCA_964439495.1 uncultured Terriglobales bacterium
CAAAGGCGCACTGGTGACCGGTGTAACTGGGCAGGATGGCGCATATTTATCCAAACTTCTTCTGGATAAAGGGTACGCGGTTTATGGGTTGCTGGCGCGCAGATCGTCCAATACGACCTGGAGGCTGCGGTACCTGGGGATAGAGAAGGACGTGCATTTGCTTGAAGGAGACCTCACGGATCTGTCATCCCTGGTCCGGGCCCTGGAGCATTTCAAGGTGGAAGAGGTCTACAATCTGGGCGCGCAGAGCTTCGTTGCAACCTCCTGGATGCAGCCGATTCTCACCGGCTATGTTACCGGGCTGGGGGCCGTAAATCTCCTCGAAGCCATCCGGCTCTCGAACCCTGGAATCCGTTTTTACCAGGCCTCCACCAGCGAGATGTTCGGAAAAATCCAGCAGCCGATTCAGAGTGAAGAGACCCCGTTTTACCCACGAAGTCCTTATGGGGCCGCCAAACTCTACGCGCATTGGATGACCGTGAACTACAGGGAGAGTTTTAACATGCACGCCTCCAGCGGCATCCTTTTCAATCATGAATCCCCGTTGCGCGGGATTGAATTTGTGACGCGCAAGATCACCGATGCAGTGGCACGGATCAAGCTGGGTATGCAAAAAGAGCTGCGGCTTGGAAATCTCGAGGCAAAACGGGATTGGGGATTTGCCGGGGATTACGTCGAGGCGATGTGGAAGATGTTGCAGTTGCAGGAGCCTGAGGATTTCGTGGTCGCCACGGGGCGGAGCACCAGTGTAAAGGATTTCTGCAGGATTGCGTTTGCTCACGTTGGGCTCCGGTATGAGGAATTTGTCGTGACCGATCCGAAGTTTCAGCGGCCCGCGGAAGTCGAGGTGCTTCTGGGAAATCCTGCAAAGGCAAAACAAAAGCTGGGATGGGAGCCGAAGACCAGCCTCGAAAGCTTGATCGCGATGATGGTTGACGCCGATATGCGAAGAGTCAAAGAAGACCGCACCTCCGAAAGTGTTTAGAGGTGCTCGCCACGGACAAAACATCAATGCGCGTTGCCATCGTTCACGATTGGCTGGTCACGTATGCGGGAGCTGAGAGAGTTCTGGAGCAGATCATTGCCGTCTTTCCGGATGCAGACCTCTTCAGCCTCGTGGATTTCCTGCCGCAAAATGGACGCGGCTTTATCCTGAACAAACCTGTACGGACTTCGTTTATTCAGCATCTCCCCCTGGCCCGCAAAAAATACAGGCAATACCTTCCCATCATGCCATTGGCGATCGAACAATTCGATCTCTCCAGATACGATCTCGTGATATCGAGCTCCCATGCGGTCGCCAAGGGGGTCCTCACCGGGCCGGACCAAACGCACATCAGCTATGTTTACTCGCCGATGCGTTATGCCTGGGACCTCCAGTATCAATACCTGACGGAATCAGGCCTCGAAAAAGGGTTAAAGGGCTGGCTTGCCAAATGGATGCTTCACAAAATGCGTCTTTGGGACCAGCGAACTGGAAACGGTGTAGATGCTTTTGCGGCGATTTCAAATTTTATTGCCCGGCGAATATGGAAGACCTATCGGCGAGAATCCAGGGTGATTTACCCCCCCGTCGCGGTGGACGACTTTACGATGCGGGAGGACAAAGAGAATTTCTATTTGACTGCCTCAAGAATGGTGCCATATAAAAAAATCCCCTTAATTGTAGAGGCCTTCAACCAGATGCCAGGGAAGAAGCTCATCGTCATCGGAGATGGGCCGGACTATGCCAAAATCAAGGCTTTGGCGAAGAAGAATGTCACATTGTTGGGGTATCAGCCATTCAGTGTATTGCGAAACCACATGCAAAACGCGAAGGCCTTTATATTCGCGGCGGAAGAAGATTTCGGAATAACCCCGCTTGAGGCCCAGGCCTGCGGTACACCGGTAATTGCGTATGGGCGGGGAGGCGTGCGGGAGACAGTCCAGGGGTTGGAAAGTGAGCGCCCGACTGGAGTTTTTTTCGAGGAGCAGAGCGTGGAGGCGATTTTAAGCGCAGTCGCGCGTTTCGAAACTGAAGGTAAAAGAATTACTCCCCAAGCCTGCCGGGAAAATGCGCAGCGATTTTCTCCCGAGCGGTTTCGCGCAGAGTTTATGGAGTTTGTGCGGAAGTCTCTGGAGGCCTGAATTGCAGCATCAATAAGCGTGCTCGGCGAAAAGCCCTTTTACTACCGTAAGAACGATGATCCGAAGGTCGAGGATGAAGCTCCAATTCTTCAGGTAATGCAGGTCCATCTCCAGGCGGCTGGCGATGCAGGTATCGCCGCGCAAACCGCTCACCTGCGCCAGGCCGGTGATGCCCACCTTGCCGCTATGGCGCCGGTTGTAATTGTTGTATTGCTGATTGAATTGCGCCACAAAGAACGGTCTCTCCGGGCGTGGGCCGACCACGCTCATGTCCCCCATCAGCACATTGAAGAATTGAGGCAGCTCATCCAGGCTGCTCTTCCGTAAGATTGTGCCAATCCAGGTCCGGCGAGGGTC
>CAYTQA010000139.1:2494-7935 GCA_964439495.1 uncultured Terriglobales bacterium
GTCGTTTTGTGTGGTCCACACAGTGTCGCCATGCAGCGGGCTGGCGGTCCGCATGGTCCGGAACTTCAGCATATTGAATTCGCGGCCATTCTGCCCTACCCTGGATTGCCGGAACAGGACCGGGCCGGGCGAGGAGATCTTGACCAGCGCCGCGATCAGGACCATCAGGGGCGCCAGGACAGCAAGAATGGCGGTGGAAAATGCAACGTCAAAGGCGCGCTTGGCCACCGCATAAGAGATCGAATCGGTGGGATCGCTTTGCACATCGACGAAGGAAAGTCCTCCAACATCATGGACCCGCTCACGGGAGAAGGAATCGTCCCCAAAGTCCAGTGCCAGGCGCACGGGCAGATAAAGATCTTCCAGTTTCGGACGCAACCCCTCCAGTTTATAGAGTTCCCGTGGAGGCAGGGCCAGCACTACTTCTTCGCATTTCCACTGGTCGATTACGTCCTGCAACGCGGTCCACTCGAGGGTCGGGTTCTCGCCGTTAGACGCGCTCTGTCCGGGCAAGGCGACAAAGCCGGCGATCTCGCAGTCGAAAATGTGATTCCGGCGGATCCGGGTCGCAAGCCGCATGGCAAAGCGGTCGGCCCCTAGAATAGCGATTCTGGGCGCCTGGCCCTGCTGGAAGAACCTCAACCGGTGTCTTCCCTGGAAGGCAAAGTGAAGCGCGGAGGAGAATATCAGCAGCAGGCCCACTGTCATGGCCATGTACTCGCGGGAGAAAGTCCCTTTCATGAAAAAAACGAAGGCCAGGACCAGAAGATTGGTGTATGCGTTCGCCTTCACCGTGTGGTGGAGCGCGGAGCGCACGGGCCGGAATCGCAGCAGCTGGCAGTGACCCACCATCGCGATCCAGAGGGCCGTCATCAAAAGATAAAGACCTAAATAGGAATTCAGGGAATGCCAGTCCAGATGCGCACGATACAACTCAATCTCCCAGCAGAGGAGAAAAACGAGAGAAGGGACCATGCACATGGCGATCTTAAATTGCCAGCGACGAAGATTTAGATTGCGAAGCAAGATTCCACTCCTAAAAAAAGACATTCCACGGGAAGGGACAAGGTGAGCGTACTAACTCTCGGCGCGTTTTGAATTGAAAGTTTCAATGCCAGCGATTTGTTTAATTTAAGATGGATCTTAACCAAGTTCTGGAAGATTGTTAAAGAATGATGAATGGGCCGTTCTCTCCGGGGCCGGTTACTTCGGTTACTAAAGTACCGCGAAAATCTGTAAGAAGCGCCACTCACAAAAAAAGCCCGTAAAATCAGGCAAAACGAAATTCCGAACAGCCAATGGCCTGGATTGAAATAGAGTGACAACCGCCCACTTCCCTCACATAAAAATGAATGTAACAGGATTTGAAGAGAGAAGTATGTTCCTGTCTAGAATACATGTCAAGGCGATTGAACATCTGAGGATATTACTAAGGGTATTTTATTAAATAAAATTGTACGGAGCGGAGACCGGTAGAATCCTAAAGCAGAAACGCCATGGTTTTGAGCTGAATCAAAAGCTTTTTAGTTCTTCCAGAGGATTCTTCTTTACGACATTTTCCGTTCACGTTTGAACCCTAGCTTCCCCGCACTCATCTCGGCCAGTATTAAGATTTATTAATTCCGAATTTTCCCCTGAGACCAAATTCCATCCTGCCCCCTCCTGATTTCGTACTGACCCCGCTTCCACGGTATATTAATAATAAGGACAACTCCGAACCGAATGTCTCGTGTTTTTCCAAGCCGCCTGCAGCGCGGCCCGGTCCTCTGTGACGGGGCGATGGGGACCCTTTTGTATGCCAAGGGGGTATTCATCAATCGGTGTTACGACGAGCTTAATCTGTCGCAGCCGGATTTGATTCGCGGCATCCATCAGGAGTATCTCCATGCGGGCGCCGAGGTGATTGAGACCAATACCTTTGGGGCCAATTCCTTTCGCCTGGCCCGCCACGGTTACACGGACAAGCTGAAGCAGATCAATCTGAACGGGGTGCAATTGGCCCGCGAGGCGGCCAAGAGTTTCGATGCCATGGTGGCTGGGGCCGTGGGCCCCCTTGGGGTCCGGATTGAGCCCTTGGGGAAGATCGCGCGTGAAGAGGCGCGCGAGGCTTTTCGGCAGCAGATTGAGGCCCTGGTGAAAGGCGGCGTAGACCTGCTGATCCTGGAGACCTTTGGCAGCATCGACGAGCTGCATCAGGCGATCCTGGCGGCCCGCGAGGTGGACCCCACGGTCCCGGTTGTGGCAGAGGTCACGATCGATGAAGATGGCAATGCCCTGGACGGCTCCACGCCGGAAAATTTCGGGCCGCGAATCGAGGGGTTCGGCGCGGATGTAATCGGGATCAATTGTAGCGTGGGTCCGGTGGCGCTCCTGGACGCGATTGAGCGCCTGCGTCCCCTGGTGAAGGCGCCGCTTTCCGCCATGCCGAACGCCGGCATGCCGCGCTCCGTCGAAGGACGAAATATCTATCTCTGCTCGCCCGAATATATGGCCAGCTATGCGCGCAAGTTTGTCGCCGCCGGAGTGCGCTTCGTGGGCGGATGTTGTGGGACCACCCCCGAGCACATTCGCGCCATGAAGTCCGCCATCCGCGTCGGCGAGGTCAAGAAGTCGGGTCAGGTCCAGGTGAGCAGCCCGGGAAAGGCGGAAAAGTCCGTTCCCCAGGTCCCTCTGGAGAAGCGTTCCAAAGTCGGCGCGAAGATCGCGGCTGGCGAGTTTGTCACCATGGTGGAGGTAGTGCCGCCCAAGGGGACCGACGCCAGCAAAGAGCTTGAGGGCTGCCGGTTTTTGAAGTCGTTTGGCATCGATGCCATTAACATTCCCGATAGCCCGCGTGCCTCCGCGCGCATGAGCAATCAGGCGCTATGCCTGCTCACGCAGCAGCAGGTAGGGATTGAAACCATCCTTCATTACACCTGCCGAGACCGCAATGTGCTCGGCATCCAATCTGATTTGCTGGGGGCCGCAGCCATCGGCATCCGAAACCTTATATGCATTACCGGCGACCCGCCGAAGATGGGTAATTACCCGGATGCGACGGCTGTCTTTGACGTGGATGCAATCGGGTTGGTCAATATCGTCCATAACCTTAATAAGGGATTGGATATTGGCGCGAATCCGATCGGCACTGCAACCTCGTTTGTGATCGGTGTAGGGGCCAATCCCGGGGCCGCGAACCTCGACGAAGAGGTCCGTCGCTTCGAATTTAAAGTGGAGGCCGGCGCGGAGTATGCGGTCACGCAGCCGGTCTTCGATCTGCGGCTGCTGGAAACGTTCCTGCGTCGCATCGAGCACTGCCGCATTCCCGTTGTGGCTGGAATCTGGCCTTTGGTGAGCCTGCGGAATGCCGAGTTCATGAAAAATGAACTGCGGGTCTCCGTTCCTGATGAAATCCTTACCCGAATGGCGCAGTCCGCTAACGCCGAAGCCGCCCGAAACGAAGGAGTGAACATCGCGCGCGAGATGCTGATAGCGGTCCGCACTGCGGTTCAGGGCGCCCAGATCAGCGCTCCCCTGGGGCGGTATGCCTCGGCGGTAGATGTTCTTGAGGCGCTGGGTGGCAGCCAGGCCGCGGTAGTTTAAAATTAACCTACTGACCTTTCTCCAAACGTAAGACATATGACGGACACTGAAATTCGCAGGAAAGCCCTCTTTGACGCCCTCAGCTCGCGCATTCTCGTGCTGGATGGGGCCATGGGCACCATGCTGCAACAGCGGCACCTTACGGCGGCGGATTTCGGTGGAGCGGATCTCGAGGGCTGCAACGAAAACTTGGTTGTGATCCGGCCGGATGCGATCCTGGATGTGCACCGGGCCTATTTCGAAGCCGGCTCTGACATCGTTGAAACCGATACCTTCGGCGCTACCCGGATTGTTCTTTCCGAATACGGCCTGCAGGACCATGTCTATGAGCTGAACCATGCGGCCGCAAAGCTGGCACGTCAGGCGGCGGCCGAGTTTTCCACTCCTGGTCGTCTGCGATTTGTAGCCGGTTCGATTGGGCCTACGACCAAGGCGATTACCGTGACCGGCGGGGTCACGTTTGATGAATTGAAGCAGAACTTCTATGAGCAGGCGAAGGCCCTGGTGGAGGGTGGAGTAGACATTCTCCTGGTCGAAACCTGCCAGGACACGCGAAACATCAAGGCTGCTCTGCTGGGGATCTCCGCCCTGAGCAAACAGCTAGGCTACCGAATTCCGGTGATGGTTTCCGGAACCATTGAAGCCACCGGGACCATGCTCGCGGGCCAGACGGCGGACGCGCTGTATTCCTCGCTGGAGCATGCGGACTTGCTGTCCATTGGACTGAATTGCGCGACCGGTCCGGAGTTCATGACCGACCATATCCGCACCCTGCACGAGATGGCCACCACTCGCATCTCCTGTTATCCCAACGCCGGCTTGCCCAATGAAGAAGGCAAGTACCTGGAAACGCCGCAATCGCTGGCGGCTCAGCTTGAGAAGTTCGCCGACCTGGGCTGGCTCAACATCGTCGGAGGCTGTTGCGGAACGACCCCTGCCCACATCAAAGCCGTGGCGCAGATGGTGGAAGGCAAGAAGCCGAGGGAAGTCAAAGGCCCCGCGCACCGCGCGTACTACTCGGGCATTGAACTGGTCGAGGCCGAGCAGAGCAATCGCCCGCTGATCGTCGGGGAACGCACTAACGTGATCGGCTCGCGGCTTTTCAAGCAAATGATCGCGGAAGAAAAATGGGAAGAGGCGACTGAGATTGCCCGCCGCCAGATCCGCAATGGCGCCCACATCGTCGACGTGTGCTTGCAATCGAGCGATCGGGACGAGATCAAGGACACCCCGGCATTCTATGAGAAGCTGATCCGCAAAATTAAGGCCCCCATCATGGTGGACACCACCGATCCCGCCGGCATTGAGCTGGCGCTTACTTACTGCCAGGGAAAGAGCATTATCAATTCGATCAACCTGGAGGACGGGGAAGAAAAATTTGAGAAGGTCTGCCCCGTTGCCAGGGCTTATGGGGCCGCGGTGGTGGTGGGCTGCATCGATGAAGACAAGCTCCAGGCCCAGGCCTTTACGCGCGAGCGCAAGCTGGAAGTCGCGGAGCGGTCGGTGAAGTTGTTGACCGAAAAATACGGCATCCCTCCGGAGGACATCATTATCGATCCGCTGGTCTTCCCATGCGCCACGGGTGACGAAAACTATATCGGCGGAGCGGTGGAGACGATCGAGGCCATTCGCCTGATTAAGGAAAAAATTCCTTTTGTAAAAACGGTCCTCGGAATTTCGAATGTCTCTTTTGGATTGCCGGCCTCCGCGCGTGAGGTGGTGAACTCGGTCTTCCTTTATTATTGCACCAAGGCTGGGTTGGACTTGGCCATCGTGAATGCAGAAAAGCTGGAACGCTTCGCCTCTATTCCGGAGGAAGAGCGCAGGCTGGCGGAAAGCCTGCTGTTCAATACTCCTCC
>CAYTQA010000140.1:0-7898 GCA_964439495.1 uncultured Terriglobales bacterium
GCACGGCCCGCGCCCCCATGGAGATTGCTTTCACGATATCGCTGCCTCGCCGGATGCCTCCATCCATCAGGACTTCAGCCCGTCCGTTCACCGCCGCAAGGACCTCCGGCAAAGCCCTTATCGTTGCTGAAACGCCATCCAGTTGCCGCCCGCCATGATTGGATACGACAATCGCGGCGGCGCCTTCATCCACCGCGCGCCGCGCGTCCTCTCCCGTGAGGACGCCCTTCACCACAATTGGACCGGACCACTTCTTGCGGATCCAAGCCAAGTCGGCCCAAGTCACAACCGCGCGCATGAGCGCGGCAGCCACATCAATCAGCGGCATCGGCCCCTCTCCCGGCACTACGATGTTTTCAAGTTGAGGCACACCTCCGTCGAGCAGAAATGAAGCGAGCCATCCGGGACGAGCAAGTAGCTGAGACAGAAAAGGAATTTTCGCAAACACGTTGGTTGCCAAAAGCTGCTTCATGCCATTCCGCAGGTCTCGTTCTCGCAGTCCCGCCAGGGGAGTATCAATCGTGATCACGAGCGCGGAAAATCCGGCTCTGTGCGCCCGCTCGATTGCGGCCTCCGCCGCTTCCCTGCCACCAAGCAGATAGAGCTGATACCAGGCCGGTCCAGCAGTTGCCGCTTTAACATCCTCCAGCCTGTGCCCGGAAATCGTCGACAGGATATATCCCGTCCCCGCCTTCCCGGCGGCCCTAGCGGCGGCAACTTCTCCGCCGGGATGCATCAGCCGGCTGTAACCCACAGGCGCAAGCAGCGCGGGAAAGCCGACCTCGGTCCCAAGCACCCGTGTGCGCAGATCGCAATCTCTCACCGCGACCGCCTGGCGCGGCCGAAAGATCACATCCTCGAACGCGTGCCCGTTTCCCCTGAGGGTGATCTCGCTTTCCGAGCCTCCATCCAGATAATCAAAGACCACCTTCGGCAAACGGCGCTCCGCCAAGCGCCGGAAATCCTCGACGTTCACCACGTTCGGAAAATCAATCCTGGATTTGGATCTGATCATTTGCCGCCTCAATACATTCTTCGCGTGAAATCCGGCCTATCCGGGTTCAACGCAGGAAAGCCTCCGATAGTCCGCCATCGACAGGTATTACGTGGCCCGTTGTTTTGGCGCTCTCGTCGCTGATTAGCCACAGGACCGCGCGGGCGCAATCCTGTGGAAGGATCGGCTTCTTCGTAAGAGTGCGCTGAGCGTAAAAATCGCCGAGCCTCGCTTGCAACTCCTCGGTCGTTTGCGACTCCGAAAAAGAAATCTTGTATTTCTTTAGAGATTGCATCACCCGGTCACGAGGAAACATGCTGGATTCGGCCACTACCGTTGCCGGCGCAATCGCGTTTACGCGTACCTGGGGGCTGAGCTTAATGGCCAGCTCCCGAACCAGATGGTTTAAGGCCGCTTTGCTGGTATCGTAGGCTTCGCTACCCTTTTTAGGAACGATGGCATTCGCTGAACTGGTTAATACCATGGCGCAGTCAAGGTCCTGGTCTTTAAATACCCACTCCGTCTGCTGGGCCAGCAGGTAGTTACCCGTGACATTAACCAGGAAAGTCCTGGCCCAGAGCGCCTCGCTCAATTCTCCATCAACTCCGGGAACCGGATAGATTGCCGCTGTGTTCACAACCCCATCGATTCCTCCGAACTGCATCACCGTGAACTTCACCGCCTCGGCCAGACTCTCGGAGGAGCTCAGATCTACCCGCGTATGCGTCACCATCTCTCGGGACGACAAACTGCTGGCCTCTTTTGCGACTTTCTCGGCGCCCGCCTCATCAAAATCGGCGACCACAACATGCGCGCCTTTGCGCGACAGCAGCGACACCATCTGTCGGCCGATTCCACTAGCCCCTCCGATCACCAGCACGATCTTGCGGCTCCATTCCGACTCCAGAGGCATGCGCTGGAGTTTTGCTTCTTCCAGCGCCCAATATTCAATTCGAAATGCCTCGGAGCGGGGCAGCGCCACGTAATTATGAAACTGCATGAATTGTTTGGCTTGTTCCGCTGTGCGCGCTTGCGGGACCGGACCGGAAGGGGGGCCATCCTCGAGCGCGTTTGCTCCGGCCATTACATGGATAGCGTTGATGAAGAATTCCGTCGTGATACGTGCTTCTTTTTTGCTTTTCCCGAAACCAAAAAGTCCCAGCCCCGGGATGATCACAACGGAAGGATTTGTATCTCGCACCTTGGGTGAGTCGCTGGTTGCCCAAGCCTCGTAGTATTGCTTATATTCCGTGCGATAGTGAATGGCCTGCTCTCGAATCCGCGAGTTCAGCGCCGCCACATCTTCCTTGGTGTGGTCCCAGGGGACAAACATAGGGCAGACTCGCGTCCTCAAAAAGTGGTCCGGGCAACTGGTACCTAACTGGCCCAACTCTCGCGACCATTTCGAGCCGGCAAAGTTCAGAGCATCTTCATGATCGGCGTAATGGGCGATGACACGGCGGCCCGAGGACATGGTCCCGCGCAGCAGCGGCAGGATTCGCGCTGCAATTTCCGCGCGGTTGGGCGCCGGCGATTGCTCGATGCCGCCAAATAAGACGCCTTTTCTCTTCTGGTGCTCCAGGATGAACTCGCCCATCTCATCAATCGTATGCAGGCTATTCAGATAGCACTCTCGCGCGGTCCCCCCCCATGTAAACAATCCGTGACCTCCCAGAATGAGGCCATCGGCCCCGGGATTCTCTCTCACCGCTCCTTCAATCGTTAAAGCCAGTTCGAATCCCGGACGCTGCCACGGGACCCAGATAATCCTCCTATCGAATTTTTTGTTGAATTCCTCCAGCTTCTTTTTTCCGTTTGCGCTGGCAGCCAACGCGATGGCCCAGTCCGGATGCAGATGGTCGTCATGCGGAAAGGGAAGAAAAGCATGCAGGGGTGTGTCAATGGAAGCTGCAACTCGATTCTGACCAAAGGCAGCCAGCGGATAAAATGCCACCATCTCGTCTTCGTGGGCCTCTCCGCGGTAAAGAGTCTTGAGCTGCTGCAATTTATCCAGATAGAGCAGAGCGAACCCCGATTCGGTGATTGACCCTAAGTCTCCCCCGCTGCCCTTCACCGCCAGCACTCTTACAGGTCTTCCGGTAAACGGGTCCGGCAGTTCGATTTTGGAGCTGGTATTGCCACCACCGAAATTCGTAATGCGCAGATCGGCGCCCAGGAGATTGGAGCGATACCGCAAAAGTGCCAACTCACTTCTTTCCAGAGCACGTGCGTGCTCCTCGTTCCATAAATCTTCCAAATTAATAAGTTTTTCAGTTTTAAGCATGAGTCACCTGTATATAGGATTGAAAACGTTTTACCTCGCGCTCCCATTTGTCGCTTTCGATAGGATTAAAGACCTCCGTTGGAAACGACCGGTCGACCATGGACCTTACTTCAGCCAGCGAACTCGCATTTCCAGTGGCAAGGACCTGGAGCGCTATGTTGCCGAGGGATGTTGCTTCCGCGGGGCCGGCCACGACCCTTCTGCCGGTTGCATCGGCGGTGAATTGGTTCAGCATCCGATTTCTCGAACCTCCACCTATGATTCGAATCTGCTCAATGGGTCTTCCAATCAACTGTTCCAGACTGCTGATCACAACGCGATATTTAAGAGCGAGACTTTCCAGAACTGTCCTCACGTACGCTCCTGGTTTTTTTGGCGCGGGCTGATGCGTCCTGGCGCAGAACCGGTCAATCGCCGCAGGCATATCGATGGGGCGCAGAAACGATTCATCGTCCGGATCGACAAGGTGTCCGAAAGCCGGTTCCCGAGCAGCCAACTCCATCAGCTCCCGGTACTCATACATATCTCCTCGGGATATCCAGGAGTGGCGGCAACGTTGCAGCATCCAGAGGCCCATGACATTCTTCAAGAAGCGAATGGTGTTACACACCCCGCCTTCGTTCGTAAAATTCAGCTGCAAGGCCTCCGTCGTGATGATAGGAGCATCCAATTCGGTCCCCAGCAGCGACCATGTTCCGGAGCTCAGAAATGCAGTGCCGTCGCGAGCTGCAATGGCCGCAACCGCCGATCCCGTATCATGCGAAGCTGGGGCGATCACCGGCGTTTCTGAGCGCGCGCTTTTTCCCCCGATTTCCTGCAATAGCTTTCCGACTATCGTCCCTGGCTCCACAATCCGAGCCGGCAGTCCGGAGGGCAGTTCCAGCCGGTCCATTAAGTCGAAGGCCCATGTGTGCGTCACCGGGTTGAGCATCTGCGTCGTGGTCGCGTTTGTAAATTCGCATACAGAATTGCCCGTAAGCCAATAATGAAAAAGATCGGGAATCGTCAACAATCGTTTGGCCGCGTTTAGCAACTTTGGCGTATCTCGCTTCGCGGCAAACAACTGGTAAAGAGTATTAATCGGCATAAACTGAATTCCAGTTGCCTGGTAGATCTCTTCCCTGGAGATTTTCTGAAGGATCGAGTCCATGACTCCGTGCGTTCGTTCGTCACGATAATGGTAGGGGTTTTGCAGAAGCTCGCCGCGCTCCCCAAGCAACGCGTAATCCACTCCCCAGGCATCCACGCCAATTCCAGCCAGTTCCACGCCCTCCAGACGGGACAACGCCTTACGCAGTTCGAACCATAGCCGGGGGGCGTCCCAATGGAGCGAGCTGCCATATTCGACCGGCTCATTCACGAAACGATGTACCTCCTCCATGGTGATTAGGCCGGATTGAACACGCGCCAAAACGGCGCGGCCACTCTCTGCGCCAAAATCGACGGCCAGATATGGATTCACTTTGGGACCAGGCATATCGTATATCTACTCTTTCCGGACCTCATGATAGGCGAACGGTTGCGAACCACACTATACCCACTACCCACTCCCCTCAGTGCACTTCCCTGAAGCGACGGCACCAGTGGCGTGTACGGGAAACGATGGATCTCCTCGATCGTCATCATTCCCGATCGAAGGCGGCCAAGTACCGCTCGACTACTCGCGTCACCGAAGTCGCACCCGAGATACGTGTTGAATGAAACATTTCCCTATGTAGGCCGCAGACGATCGCAATTACTTCGCAACTATGTTGTTATTACAATCGCTTCATGGACCTGGTCAGTCTGGATTGTGACTGTGTGTCTATTAACTCGAACCGAGGTGCTGCCACCATGAGCATGGGCCCGGCGAACCTGCTTGCTGAACCGGATATTCGCTTTGTATATGGCGGGTTCCTCCATGATTTCAGTCGTCGGGGCAGGAGCCTGCCAGTAGGTTTTACAATTCTTACGCGGCCAGAGACCGGCAAGGTGCACGATGTACTCGCCTTCCCTGTCTCCTTGCAAAACTACACTCTCAACGTTAACAGGGGCTTCGACAGCGATGTCGCGAGCGGGATAAAGGTGCCGCAGAACGTTTCGAATCAGGTTGCGATGGTCAGGAAGCGCGCGCGGGGTCGAATACTGGCATGCAATCGGCACCGGGAAATACGCAGTCTTTCCTTTTCCGAGTCCATGAAGCGCCAACGCGCTGCCAATCGTTTTCCAGGGCGAACATCCCGCCATACCTGGCGGCCGTCCTCCCGGAAAAGCCGTGCGCAGCTCTCCGATCAGTTCAGCCCCGTTGCCTTTCACCACAATCGGCCGGCCAATGACCGGTAAGTCCAAATCGGCGTGGACATCGGCCACCCACGGTCCGCTGCTGAAGCGAACGAAATGCCACGGTTCCACCTGGTTATCGGGTTCTCCGAACTGCGTTCTCCATTTCTGTTCAATGTGGCCGCCGTAATGGACACCCAGCAAGTCCGCTATGGCGTAATCCTTAAGCAGGTTGCCTTTTGCGTCATAAAGGCTGGTCTCCCAGGTTGCCAGCAGCGCACCGCCCGCAGCGACATATCTCCGAAGCATGTCTGCTTCACGGTCACTCAGGATGGCCGCGTTGGCCAAGAAGATGACCGGGAACTGTTGTAGTCGATCCAGAGTCGCCGATTCGTCAAAGACAAATTCGGTCTGATAATGGAGATCGGTGAGGGCACGATATGCTCCGAAAATACAGCGCTCGTAGGCGTCAGAGTTGTACTGGTCGTACCAATCGCGGGTCCGCAACGAGTAGTAAAGACCTACCTCCCGATGGGGCTGATGATCAAACAATGGCTCTTTTTCCCTCACCTCTTTGAAAGCGTCCCCGATCATCTCGTAGACGGCGGGCCGGGTGGAGTAATCGTGAAGAATTTTCTCGATCACCATGACGTTTCCACCGCGCATCTTTCCGGTGAAAAGGCCCCACTTTAGATCGGGGACGGGCCGCTGTGTGAAGTCACCATATCCACCCAGCGTCATGTCGGTCATCAACTGGAACACCGCCCCCGGCCGAACACCTGCTAGGTAAGCGGCTGTGACGCTGGGATACTGCTGGCTAAAGCGTGACGCAAAATCCTCCGCGAGCGTGACATCAGACAGGCTAGCGTGCCCCACCGGTCGGAATCCGACCTGCCATGCAAAAGGCATCTGACCGTGGTAGTTGAAGCAAATCAGGCGGCCCGGGAACTGCCCGCGCAAATATTCCTTCAACTTGCGCGCAAATCGCGCATTCGACTCGTACCGGAAGTCAAGAAACTTTTCCCACGCGTCGGTCCGTTCGGGCGCTTTGGGCAAATCAATTCCGTACTTGCCGCGAAATAGCTTCGTGCAGGTGTCGCAGTAACATGCCAGCTTGTCGAACGGGTAGTTCATCATGTCAAAGAACAACCCGGTTACCTCGTAATTTGACAGCAGGAAAGCACTTCGCGCCTTTTGCAGTTCAAGAAACGCGGCGGAGTTGAAGCAGATTTCGGGCGCCAAACCTTTCCCTTGGTTGTCTTTCATAACCGATTCGGGATGCAGCCGCGAAAAATCCCAACTGGAGTGAGCGCTCGTATAAGCAAGAACGTTGATGCCGTTCGCTTTCGCTTCTTCGGTCAACTCCCTTATCAGGTCCCTGCCACGCAGGCTCTTATGCTTATGGGCGAGCTGCAATTGATCTCCGACCGCGCCGTAGTAGTAATCGGAAATTGCCTCTGCCCAGAAGTGACACGAGTCGGCATGCGCGCGCACGAGGTTAGCGACGATTTCCTTGGCGTTGAAGCCGCTCAGGATCTCGTCGTAGTAACCGTCATATTGACCGAGATCGTGGTAGTGAAAACCGACTTCAAGACATCTCCGGAACTTACTCCGGAACAGTTCGTTGTATTCGTCGCGCTCCGGCGCCGGCGGCAGCTCGATCGGTACTGCCTCGCCCGTGCCGAGCGCGGCCATCGCATGCGCCGGCCCCGGGCCGGCAACCCACGCTTCGACACCGACAGCCAAGCCGGCGACCAGCATCTTCAAAAAATTCCGTCGTGCCTCCGCATCCGAGTTCCCGTCGTCCCCGACGAACTTCGTTTCTCCTTGGTTCGACTTCACTATTTCGTCCCTTGGTGCGCCTGCTCGATCTTGAACGCCCACACTTCTTCCTGCGCGTCACTGGCCGCCTGCGGGAGATCGATCACCAACTGCTGCCCATCCTGATGCCAGCGCAGTGGTGAGCTCGATCCCAACAATTGAACCGTCGAACCGGGCTTCACCTGTACCCCATTGAGGGTAAGCGACTCCCCAGGCCATTTGTACGCGATCGCGTAAACGTATTTGTGATCCTTGCTCTGTGTAAACCGAATGTCGTCGCCCTGCTTGAACTGCGTCCAGGGCCGCGTGGCGTAGATGGCTTCGCCGTTCGTCTTCAGCCATGCGCCGACCGTTCTGAGCCGGTTAGCAAGCAGAGGGTCCAAGTTGCCGTCGCTGGTCAGGTTTGTAATGAGAAGGAGATTCCCTCCACCACTGACGACGTCGACAAGCATCTGGATGACCTGCTTTGCCGATCGAACGGTATCGTTGCTCTCCTGCCAGTTGTAACCGAACGACGAGCTCAACCCGTTCGTCTCTTCC
>CAYTQA010000141.1:0-249 GCA_964439495.1 uncultured Terriglobales bacterium
CGCGCGAGGAGATCGTGCTGGAGCCGTGCTTCAACTGGTCGCAGGGAGACCAGTCCCAGGGCGGCGGCATTCGCCAGGCAACGATCTGCTCCAACTGCGAACATCTCAAGATTTATGTCGGCGGCAAGTTGAAGTGGGAGGGAGGTCCCGATCGCAAGACCTATCCCAACCTTAAATATCCTCCCTTCATCGCGGACCTCGTCAGGGTTCGCCTGGAAGACTGGGCCGATCTGCGGATGGATGGCTACA
>CAYTQA010000141.1:259-7886 GCA_964439495.1 uncultured Terriglobales bacterium
GGACGATGAGCTGCTGGTCGAACCCGATGACAAGGAACTCAATGGAGATGGAATCGATGCGACCCGGATCGTCCTCAAGGTGGTGAATTCCCAGGGAGGATGGCGCCCATTCTCCAGTGGGGCAATCGCCATGCAGATCGAAGGCCCGGGAGAGATCGTAGGGGAAAACCCATTTGCGTTGAGCGGAGGAGTGGGTGCCGTTTGGGTGAAGTCAAAGATCGGCGCTGGCGTGATTCGCCTGCGGGCCCAGCATCCCCGGCTGGGCACGAAGACGGTAGAGATCAACGTGAAAGGCGCGCCGCCTGAACGGATCTGAAAGCGATCGCTCCCGGCTATTTCAGCGGGATATCGATGACCTCAATCGTGTTGCCCGGCACATCGTGTCTCCAGTCGCGTGCCGCGGTATTCAACTGCGATGTTTGCGGACGAATCGCCTCCGGAGCGTCAATGGTGTTTGTCGCCCACCAGGTCGCCCCATGCAGCGTGTACATCGTTGCCGCGCTCTGGCCGGTCCCTGCTAGATCGAGCATGAGAGCCTGGGTTTCATTGGAGGCGTTCACCAGCTTCAGGTGCAGCACTTTGTCCGCCGATGAGACCGTCGCGGACCAGAAGAAGCGGGGATTCACGCCCTGCGCCGCCGATCGCACGGTTTCGTCCCCAAGATGGTTTGCAAACAGGAGCTGCGCCCAGTAACTCGGAGATCCATACGCCCGCAGCGCATCATACCCGATCAGGTCGGTCGCCCACTGCATCCCGCCCGGATTCACATTCGTGAACAGGGGAGCATAACTAGCCATCACGATAAGGTCGCTGTTTCGCTCCATGCTGGTCATCCACGCCGCGTCCCCAAGCGCAGCGCCGAAGTCAGGCGTCGGAGAGCCGGTCCGCGTCGCCCATTCGCCCACAAATATCTTCGGCCCTTTGCGGTCCATTGCATCGTAGTGATGGACCAGCTCGAAGAATTCTTCCGGAGACTTGTAATAATGATCGTCGATCAGGTCCGGATTGCCTGAGCTTACCGGCGTTGTGGCAATCAGCTTGTATTGCGGATACTTCGCCCGGATCGCATCTGCGAATGCTGCAAACCGCTCGTCGTAGCTGTGAGATTTGTCGAACTGATCTTCGTTTCCGATCTCGATATAGTGCAGCGGAAACGGCGCTGGATGTCCATCCTGTGCGCGGACAGCTCCCCACCTGGTGTGGATGTCGCCGGTAACGTATTCGATCTCGTCCAGCGCATCCTGAATGTAAGGTCCGAGGTCCCTGCCAACCACGTGCTCGCCTTTCAGCGAGTAACCTGCATACACGGCCAGCACCGGCTCGATCTTCAAATCTTCACACCACTCCAGATATTCCAGAAGTCCCATGCCGTCGGTGGATTGATATCCCCAGGGGCTGCGGTGCGTGGGCCGGTCCACCAGCGGACCGATGGTTTCCTTCCAGTTGAAGCGCTCGCGAATGGAGTCGCCTTCCAGGTAATTGCCTCCGGGAAGCCGCAGGAAGTTCGGATGCATGGCGGCAAGCATGTTCATCAGATCGGGGCGATTGCCATTCGTCCGGTCATGAAAGGTCGGTGGAAACAGGGAGACGAGTTGCAGCTCCACCGTGCCGGGGTGCGCAAAGGTGATCTCAAGATGGTTCGCCGAACTGGGCTTCACACTGGCCCCGGTCGTCAGGGTATACGCGTAGCGCTGCCAATCGCCGTCTTTTACAGCGACGGATGCTTCGGCCAACGTCGCGCCGGTATCGTCCGAAACCAGCCGTGCCTGTGCCGGGCCGACCCCCTCCGCCTTTGCGTAAAAAGATCCCTGGTAGGTGGTCGATGGACGCACCGCCATCCCCCAGTATCCATCGTTGGCGAGTCCGGCATCGTTTCCGGGCGATGCATGCGCGATCGTCAGCCGGATGCTATTGGGCAAAGCGGCGCTTGGCCCTGTGTCCCCGCTTCCGGTCTTCAGTTCGGCGTTGCCGTGCGTTACCACCCTCCACTCTTCATATCCTGACCAGGAGCGGTGGAAGGTCCGATTACGGACCATCTCTGCGTACAGGCCGCCGTCATAGGAGAAATTAATTTCCTCGGTCATCAGCCCATATAATGTGGGGCTGACCTGCGACACCTTCGCCGTGGTATCGACCGTGAGGCGTGGCGTCTGCGCGAATAGAAGAGCTGTACCGCAGAACCACGTTGCGAACGCAATGCGGGCAAGGAATTTCATCGGATTGGGCCCTCCCGTTACCGGATTATTATAGAGGCCGATCCCGAGGAGTGAAATAATTAGAGGCAGAAGCATGATTGCCATTCCGAGCGAGAAAAATAACGGGGAGAAAGCCTGAAGCGGCATGGAAGCGATATGCAGCTTCGGGGTCCTTCGCTTGCGCTCCGCTCGCAAGCTCGCCTCGCGCGGCGCTCTGGATGACAGGAATTAAAAAATTACGTGAAGGATGATTAAATTGAATGTTTTAAAATCCTCTATCGTCTTGTTATCCAGAGCGAGCACGCAGTGCGAGCGAAGGAGCCCGAAAGAGTACAGGGTATAGATGCGGTTGCAGGTTTTTCGGCGATGATCAAGAGCATGGCTCGAAAGGGAAAGATTATATTTCTGGATAACGAAAATATGTGGTCCCGGCGCTCTATGGTGGTCATAGGGATTCCTCGCTGCGCTTCGGAATGACAAAACAAGTGAGCATCGGTCGCGCGTCTGCTCCCATGCAACTCAAGTTGCTTTTCCATCAACTAACCGTATAAATCAATGTGGACCATGAATGGCAGGGCTGAGGGAAGCCGGGGGCATGGCCGGGTCCCCGGAAGCGCCCACTTCTATAAGTGAACTCCGTCTGTTACACTTTGGCCCGCTGTTTCCTCGGAGGATTATAAGTCCCCAGGACGTCTACAGTCCGAGTCCCTCGATTCTGTAGCTATGGTTCATTCGATTATTCACAGGAGGCGTACGTTATGAAACTCAGGAGACTATTCACTCTCCTCTTCGCCCTGGCGCTGGCGGCATCCTTGAGCTTTGCCCAGACTGCATCGTCAAGCGATCAGTCGAGCGCTCAATCCAGCAGCAGCGACCAGAACACAACTCCAACCAAGAAGAGCCGCAAGCATAAAGTAAAGTCCGATGCCAAGACCGCTGCCACCGCCACCGGCGACACCGCCAAGGACGCAGCTTCGGATACGGCCGCCGGGACCAAGAAAGTTGCCGGCAAAACCAAGAACGCGGTGACCGGCAAGAGCGACAAGGTCGATATCAATTCGGCCACCAAGGAGCAACTGGACGCGCTGCCAGGAATCGGGGAAGCGTTGTCGCAGAAGATCATCGACAACCGTCCCTACCGGACGAAAACCGACCTGGTCCGCAAAAAGGTGGTTCCGCAGAGCACCTACGATCAGATCAAGGACCAGATCATCGCCCATCACGCGGCCGGCGCTTCCGCCAGCACCAAGACCACCACGAAATAACCGGCTGGTCTCCGGCAACCTGCATCAACAATGATTCCGCTGAGGCATTCATCGATACTCTTATGAGTGCCTCAGCCAAATCACTCGCTGAGCGAAAAGAATTCCCGTCCAGTTATCCTCATCTCCACAGGCTTCCACAAAAGTTGCACCAACCATCGGCGTTGACCCTTCCTCCCCGGAGACCTACAGTGCTTTTAACGTTTATTTGTTCTCAGGATAATTAAACGCGGGCCTTTCATTTTAAGGAGCGCAGGCAAATGGAAAACAGAACGCAAGATCTCATGCAAAAAGGACTGGATACGCACGAATGCGATCTGATTCAGGCCCTCATTGATATCAGGGCGATCCACGCCGAAACCGTGGAGTTTTGTAACTGCCGCGTCTGCCAGATTGCCCGGCGGGCGCTTACCGGAATTCTTGCTCATTGCTAGCTGAAGTCGGCTGCAATCTGAAACGTCATAAAACGGCATAAAAATTGAGAGAACGGCCCGAGCATCCTGGAATCGGGCCATTCTTTAAGAGCGCACCCATGCCTGTCCAATTGAAAGAAGATTTGGCGGGCCCGACGACATCAAAAACCCTGGGCTTGCACCCCACTTATCCACAGATTTTTTTACTGATAAAAGACGTGCATTCGTGTTTTCAAGCATTTACAATACTAGATGTTGTGGATAGTTCTTGACATGCCCCATATACAGGAGCTAATCTCCACTCCACTGAGGGCCGCAGGAGACAGGGAAAGAGCAGGCGGCCGGTAGTAAACGCCCACGGCGGGGGTGAGTGCCAAGGGCCACAGGGGTCGGGCAGAGGTGACCGGCTCCAATGGGAAGCACGGGCAGAAAACGGCGGAAATCTCCCCTGGTAAACGGGGGAGAGACCGTGAAATGGAAACGCGGTGGGTGTTCGCGGTGAGCACCCGAAACAGGGCAGCAGGGAAGTCAGTTACAACAAACTGAAAGCCGGACGGGCTGAGTTTCGTCCGGTCTTCTTTCACAATTTTGCGCCTTTTCGGGGGACGATGGCCCGGGAGAGGTTAAGCAACGGGGGCCAGCCGAAATATGCCGCTGAGAGGCGCATTTGGGTTGTGCCCCCAAATTCAGCTTTGAAATGCGCCGATAATCATTACAGGCGCGAATTTGATCAGCGATTTGCAATCCGGTGCGTGACATCGCAGGCGCAATTGGCCGCCACCTGAACATTCCTGTGAAATCCATACCGGTCAGTGAGGCTGGTAAAGAATTGGGCTTCATCGGAACTGTTTTCACGTGGGACGCCCCCTCATCGAGTACGCTGACCCAGGAACGCTTTGGGTGGCATCCTACGCAACCCGGTCTGATGGCTGACATCGAGCAAGGTCACTACTTCAGCACCAACGGGCATAGCGCGAATTGATTGCCCCTCTCCCTAAATCCCTCTCCCACGCAAGCGGGGCGAGGGGCTTTCCAGGAGTTCCGGCTTCCCTTTCCCCCACGAGTACGGGGGAAAGGAGCGGGGATAGACGGGTCGCCCTACCGCCCTTTTGCCTGATCGTCGCGCAGCGTCATCTGTGTGCAACTGGCCCGCGCCACCAGGGATTGCTTCTCATCGAACACGTCGCACTCGACCAACCCTATCGTTCGCCCACCTTTGACTACGCGCCCAACGGCGGTCAGTTTGGTCTTCCAGACCGGCTTTAGAAAATTGATCTTCAACTCAAGGGTGGTGAACGATTCACCCTCCTGGAGAGTCGTCGCGTAGGCGATGCCCATCGCGGCGTCGGCCAGGTCACACAGGATGCCGCCGTGAACAGTTCCCATCGGATTGGTGTGCCGCTCGTCGGTTTGAAGTTCAAAGCGGGCCATGCCCAGCTGAACCGATACGAAATCAAAGCCGACCAGTTCCTGCACGGGCGGCGGCATCTTCATCTTGTTGGCGAACTTCTCAAGCGCGGTTTGATCTAGGGGAATAGATGTCATTTTCAACTCCTGGGCTATGATCTGCGTAAAAGGGTATATACCCCTTTTTCTGACTAAAAACTGGCAAGGGTTTTCCCGGTTTGCCCTCACCCTAAATCCCTCTCCCAGGGGAGAGAGACTTCCAGAATACCACTTTCTCCCCTTCTGCTTTGGGAGATGGGGCCGAGGGATGAGGGCCACTCGCTACAAATTCAACGACTCGACACGCTTGAGATCAGTGAGCAGCAGGCGGTTCTGGTCTTCGCCGAGGCGTTCGACAAACTGCCGCTGCGCTTCTTTCCAGGCGGGAAGGGTTTCCGCCAGCTTACGGCGACCTTTTTCGGTCAGACGCACCACGCGCGTCCGCCGATCCGTCCCTGGCTCAACGGTCAGAAGCCCCTCGTCCTGAAGGGGCTTCAAAGAATGGGCCAGCGCACTGCGATCCATTACCAACTTTTGAGCCAGGCGCATCACCGTCTCCTGCCCCGCCAGTTCGATAGCCACCAGCACGATAAACTGGGTCATTTGCAGGTCGCTACCCCGCAAAAATGAATCGTAGAACTGCGTGATGACCCTGGAAGCCCTGCGAACGTGCGAACAGGCGCAACTCCGCGCGAGTTCTCTAAGTGTTGGATCGACCTGGTGTGCTTCGTTATTCATAAATAGGAGTATATACCCCTATTTTCCAGTTGTCAACGCCTGCATCAAATCGTGATGACGAGTTTGCCCTGTACGTGGCCTTCGCCAAGATAGCGCATGGCATCGGCCACTTCGTTTAACGGGTAACACTTCTCGATAACTGGCCTGACCTTTCCCGCTTCCAGGAGTTTGCCCATGGTAACCAGGTCGGCCTGGACGATCTTGGCAACGCCCATCGACCCCAGTTTCTTGGTTCCGGTCATCGACAGCAGTGGGGCGACGGTCATCCCCTCCATTATTTGCGGTAAAGCGCCGCCCACTACAACGTAAACGCCGTTTGGACTTAATGCCCGCCAGTAATCCCGGATCGGATGGTAACCATTCACGGCAAAGATCAAGTCGTAGTGCTGCCCATTCTTGGTGAAATCTTCTTTCGTGTAATCGATGACGTGATCGGCTCCGATGGAGCGGGCCATGTCCTGGTTCCGTGTGCTGCACACGGCAGTCACTTCCGTTCCCAGCGCTTTGGCGATCTGCACGGCAAAAGTCCCGACACCGCCGGACGCGCCATTGATGGCAACTTTCTGGCCGCTGTGAATCTTTCCGGCGCGCAAACCCTGAAGGGCGGTCAATGCAGCTACCGGGACGGCTGCGACATCCTCAAAGGATACGTTGGCCGGTTTCAACGCCAGTTTGTCTTCAGGCCCACACGCATATTCGGCAAATCCACCGCTTGAACTGGCCCCGAACACGGCGTCACCGGGCTTGAAACCTTTAACAGCCGCGCCGACGGCCTCAACCTCTCCGGCGATGTCCGTGCCGAGCAGCGGATTCTTGGGTTGGCGCATTCCGGTTCCCATCACCAGGCGGACAATTATATTCCCGGTCATGTAATGCCAATCTACGGGATTGATTGACGATGCGTGAACTTTGACCAGCACTTCGTTATCTTTGGGAACCGGCACGGCTACCTCATCGAGGTGAAGCACGTCCGGCTGGCCGTATTCAGTACGTACAATGGCTTTCATTTGAATTTCCTTTCTTGACCCTGATTGTTGAGGTTCAACCGCGTTTATCGATTGTTCTCCACAGGACTAATCGAAACCAGCGTCATCCCTAGATCGCGTATTTTTCTGAGCAGGCCATATAGTGCAGCCTGGTCAATCACGGGGCCGACGAGCAATGTATCACCATTATCCTCAAGCGTGATGGTCAGGTTCTCAAACCAGGCCGTCCACTCAGAACCGAGGTGACCCTTGAGCCTGATCTGATAGAGCATGGGTTCAGTGAGATCGAATTTTGGATCAGGTTTTGGATCGAGATTGGTTGCCATTGTCCTATCCCCATTTTGACCGACGTACTCCTGCAATACCACTGTGATGCTGACTACGCGCGCACTAGGCGGACACCAGGGCGTGGCTTTGCCACCGTTCGACGTTCATGCCCTTGATCACAAGCCACAGCGGTACGAACAGTTCCGCCCATGCCGTAATTGCAAGAAGCAGGTCGATTCCTGCCACGGGGCTGGGCAGAAGGAAGGCCGCGAAACTTTGAATTAGAAAGGCAAACCCTTCAACGACCAGGAAAATACCGA
>CAYTQA010000142.1:0-7871 GCA_964439495.1 uncultured Terriglobales bacterium
TGGCGCGCCTCCACAGCATTCCCAGAATCACTGTCCCGAAGAGCGGCGCGATGAAGAAGCTGAACAGCGCCTGCACATAGTCCATGATGCTGGCGAATGACATCACCAGATAGGCCGTTCCCACGCTGATCAGCACTCCGATAATCGTGCACCAGCGGCCCATGTTGACGTAATGATGATCGCTTGCCTTGCGATTGATCAGAGCGGCATAGATGTCATAGGTCCAGACGGTGGTAAAGGCGCTCACATTGCCGGCCATGCCCGACATGAAGCCCGCAATTAAAGCCGTGATGCCGAGTCCCAGCAGGCCGGGACCGCAGTACCGCGCCAGCATCAGCGGCAACACTTCGTTGTAACTGTGACCGCTGCCCGCAACCGCCGCGCCTTCGCCGACCAGCTTCATCGGCAATACCGCCAGGGCCAATAATCCCGGCAGAATCACGATGAAGGGAACCAGCATTTTGAAGGCCGAGCCGATGATCGGCGCCATCTTTGCCGAACGCAGGTCCTTGGCGGCGAGGACGCGCTGGACCACAAGAAAATCGGTGGTCCAATAACCGAACGAAATCACGAAGCCCAGGCCGAAGACAATGCCGGTCCAGTGGATGCCCATCGGATTGCCATTGAATGTGCCCAGCGTGGACCAGAGGTGCGTGTATTCCGCTGAGGCATTGCGCGCAATCTGCATCTTCAGGTTTGTCCAGCCATGCACCTCGATCAATCCCAGGATGGGAATCAAAATCGCGCCCGCCCAGATGAGGACGAATTGCAGCACCTCATTGAAGATCGCGGAGCGCAGGCCGCCCAGGGCCACATAGATAGCGACGGTGAGCGAAGAGACCCAGATGCTAAAGTGGATGTCCCAGCCCAGCACTACCTTCATCACCAGCGCCATGGAGTACATATTGATGCCGCTCATCAGCACCGTCATGAAGGCGAACGAGACCGCGGACAAGGTGCGGCTGGACTCGCCGAAGCGCAGCTTCAGATATCCCGGGACCGAATGGGTCTTGGAGATGTAGTAGAAGGGCATCATGACGAGACCGAGGAACAACATCGCCGGGATGGCCCCGATCCAATACCAGTGCGTGGCCAGGATGCCGTACTGATAGGCCGCTGCCGCCCAACCCATCAGCTCCAGCGATCCCAGGTTCGCAGAGAGAAAACTTAACCCGGCAATCCATGCCGTCATCTCCCGGCCCGCCAGGAAGAAGTCCTTGCCGGTATTCGCCCGTCCCCGCAGATACCAGCCAATGGCCAGTACGAGCACAAAATAGAAGACGATAATTGCCGCGTCCACCGCGGCCAAGTGCACAAGCCTTGCTACGTACAACGCCGCCATAGCTGGCATCATTTTTCTTTCCTTACCTGCCCGTAATAAGCTTTGCTGCCGTGCTTCCTTAAATAATGTTTGTCATGCAACTCGCGCGCAATGGCCCCCGCCTCGGACCGGATGCCCAGGGTGAAATAGGCCATCCGGGCCACCGCCTCCAGGACCACTGCATTGTGCGCCGCGGCCGCCGGGTCCGGCCCCCAGCAGAATGGGCCGTGATTCGCGATTAACACCGACGGTACAGCAGCATAGTCCATCTCCGCAAAGGCGCGAACGATCATGTACCCGGTATTCTTTTCATAATCGGCGGCGATCTCATGCGGCTTCATCACCTCGGTCACCGGGACCGGCCCGTGGAAGTAGTCCGCATGGGTCGTCCCGAAACATGGAATGGGCTCGCGGGCCTGCGCCCATGCCGTTGCATACTCGGAATGGGTATGGGCCACGCCTCCGATTCCCGGAAATTCTTTATAGAGTACAAGGTGCGTGGGTAAATCAGAAGAGGGACGCAACTTGCCCTCAACGATGGAGCCCTCCAAGTCTGTAATGACCATATCGTCCGGCTTCAGCTCCTCGTAGGGCACGCCACTCGGCTTGATCACAACCAGATTGTCGGAGCGCGAGATGCCGCTGGCATTCCCGAAGGTATAGAGCACCAGGCCCCTGCGCACCAGCTCCAGGTTCGCCTCCAACACTTGTTCGCGCAGGGTCCGCAACAACATGGTTCCGCCTCAATTCTTTTATACAAGAATGCAGAAACGTTGAGTAATCGTTTACTTTGAGAAAACCTAAAGGAATCCCGGTGCTTTGTCAATCATGATTTCTCGCATGAAAGAGGCCTTCATCCCGCTGCAATAGCTCCGTTCTTTTCCGCGGACCGCGCGATCGCTTTTCACTCTCGCCGAGAAATGCTCCCAACATTCCGCAGTCAGTTATAAGTTCCGTTCACCAGGAGACGCGGACCGCTTGCGGCGTGTCCAGGTCCACATCGAGGACCCTTGCACTCTGGTTGATGCCATAGGTAGGCTCTCCATCCTTGTTCCAGCGCCCATTGGCCCAGTAGCCCCGCTCCACGCGGACGTTCTTCAGGGTCGGCCATTCGAATTGCGGATCTTGAAAACTTACGACGCTGCGATAACCGACAACCAGGAATTCATGGGCTGAGGGGTGAATGACAAGCGCTTCTCCATTATCTTCCCCTTCAGCAGTCACTTCGAACCCATTCACCTGCGCCTTCTGAGAAAATCTCTGTCCGGGCGAAGGGGCCATGAACACCTTCAACTTGTCGCTCCCAGCATAATAGGAAATCTGCGGGAGCGCCCTGGACAACGCTGTGTAGGTATCGCGGAGCGCGAAGGCGCCATTGGCCAGAGTACCATCCTGGAGGACATAAGGCGCGAACGGCTCGGGATAGGAGTCCGTCAAAGCCCACGGCGCGAAAATGGGAGCGCCGAATTCCCCGACGGCAATAAAAGCGAGTCGCGATGCGACCGGGCTCGCGCCACTGTTGGTCTCGGTAATTGCCGGCAGGTTCCGGCCCACTCGGTATCGGGAAAGCGGGGCCCTGAGCTCCTCGACGGTCGCCTCCGACGGTTGCTCGCAACTATTATCCGGACGCCATTTCGCGCAGAAGTAGGAATTTACCCCAATGAAGGAGAGATTGGGGCAGTTCTGCAAATAGGTCGCCACATCCTCGCCCGGAGATCCCCCTACCATCCAATCCGCCACGGTACCGCCCACGAAGTTGTGAAAAAAAGGCAGCGGATAAACTTCCGCGCCCGCATCGGTAATACGCCGGATCCAGTTGTAGCTCATGTTCCACGCGCTGTATTTCAGATCGTCGGTGAAGCCTTTTTCCTTAAACAGTTGGTCGGAGGCGGGAGAATGGTCGCGATACAGCTTCGGGTTGTGCCGGTCCTCCCCAAAGACCGCGATCTCATTTTCCACCTGGATCATGACGATGGTATGGGTTTGGGAATCGACTTTCCGGATGTGCCGCATGAAAGCGCGGAAGGCGGCAATTTCCCGGTCAAGGACCGGCTCATAATTGTAGGAGAGAGTGTTGTGATGAGCGTTGCCATCCGCATCCACGGCGCGAGGATATGTCTTCTCATCGCTGACGATGTACATGGGCGCAAACAGCTCGCCGGTTAGATTGCGGTAAATCGTTCCATCCCCGCTGGCGTAATGTCCGAACCAGTTCAGCACGAGCTTAAGATGGTTCCGCTCGGCCATGCTCTTGGCATGATCGATGTAGGAAAAGTCATAAACATCCTTTTGCGGTTCCACCATCGACCATTTGACCGGGACCTTTAACGTATTGAGTCCCATTTTTTCCGCCGCAGGATAAAGATAGTCGTAGGCCCCTTCCGTCTCCTTATATCTGCCATAGATCAGGTGCCACCAGGGGATCTCGACGGCCAGCACGGTAAAGGGATTGCCATCGACGTACAGGACCTTGCGTCCGCCGACAGTTTCAAAATGCGGGGCCAGGTTCCGGACGACAGGCACTTGCAGCGCCTCCGCATTGCCTGTCTTCGTTGCAGAGGATTGCGCGCGCGCAGGCGCCGATGCCACAGCTAATAAGCTCATGAACCCCAGAGCGCGGCAAAGCCAGTTGCGGCACGCCCTCCCAGGAAAACTTCCCCCCATAAACACACTCCTTTATATATGCGCCGGAACGAGGCCCAGCTATAGCTCGACTGTCATCGGTACTTCAGGCTGCTTCATGCGTCGAATAAAACCGCGTAGGCTTCAGCGCTCGGCAACAATCGCCAAGTCCCAGGGCTTCAGCCTGACTGCCTGTCCGGTGTGGACCGGGTTATTAGTCAGCAAGTCCGTGCCGTTGCCGTATGGATAGGAGATCGACTGTTCCTGCCCGGAAAAGTTCAGGTAATAATGCAGCAGCTTTCCCTGAGCGTTGCGGCCATGCCGGACCTTTACCGCTCCCGGCAGCTCCTGGTCGGGGCCAGTCAGGCTGGCACGCTTGAGCACATCGTGAATGACCTCGCGCTGCAACGCGTCCTTAAGGAACGTGCCTTCATAGGTCAGCAGGCCGCTTCCATACTTATTGCGCGTGATCGCCGGAAAATGCCAGTAAGGATCGTCGAATGAGGCGACCACCTCGGCCGTATCCGGCAGCAGAAATTCTTCCCACACAGAACCTTTGTTCTGCTCCCCTACCCGATACGGGTCAGGCGTGAGCCGCTCCGGCTGGGCGAGATTGGTGAACTCCTGATAATGAAATCCAGCCGCGGCACGGAGCGGTCCCGGGGCCATGACATCGCGCACCGTCGAATACTCGTTGGTGAATCCGCTTTTGAATGACAGTACCGCCTGACCGCCGTTTTTAACGTAATCCGAAATCTGCTGCAACACCGCATCGGAGGCGCTATACAGCGGGGGCACCAGCAGCACCTTGTATCGCGAGAGATTGGGGTCGCCAGCCTGGACGAAATCCGGCTCGACATTCAGATCGTAGAGCGCGTCATACATTTGACGCAGCACGGTCATGTAATCCACATGGTCACTGACCGGCATATAGCTGAGGGTGTTGGCGGAATCGGCGCTGAACAGGATCGCGACCTTGTTGTCCTTTTTAAGGTCCACCAACTGTGGCCCTAATCTCTTCAGCTCCGCCGCCACGCGCGAGACTTCCGCATAGGTCCGGTTCGGCTCCAGGTCGTGCGAAAGAACGCCCTTCCAGTATGTTTCCTGGCCATAATGAAGCGAATGCCAGTGCCAGTACTCGACCATGTTTGCCCCTGCCGCCAGATGGGTGTAGACGACGAGGCGCAGTTGTCCGGGATACTGAGGATATTGGGTCCGGGAGTCCCACCCGATTGTCTGGGCGTTGGTCTCGGTCACCAAGTAGTTCTGGTGCTTCAATGAGCGCCCGAGATCGCCGGACATCCAGATTCCACGGGCACTGAGACGTTTCTGCGTCTCGAAGTACGGGTTTTCCGCGACGATATCCAGGTTCCGGGCAATCGCCCACTGGTCGAGGTTGGTGTGGACTCCGCCGCTGAAATCCTGCGTGATGAACTGATCAGGACGTTTGTACTCGTTTACGATTTTCGCCTGCCATCCCAGATAATCCGTAATAATGTCATGCTGAAAATTCTCCCACTCCAGCTTGTATCCCGGATTCAGGACTCCATTGCGGGGCGGCAGATCGTCCCAGCTATCCACGAGCTGTCCCCAATAGGTAAGGCCCCAGATTTTATTGAGGGTCGCCGGCGTCTTGTACTTTTGCTTGAGGCGCTCGACAAAGGCCGCTGTCGTGTACTGGGTTGGAACGTCGGTGGGATCCGTCTCATTATCGATCTGGTAACCAATCACCGCCGGATGGTCTTTAAAGTGACTCACGATCTCCCGGATCACCCGCTCCGCGTGCTGACGGAAATAGGGGTTGAGGAAATCATAATTCTGGCGCGGACCGTAGTAGCCCGGCGTTAAAGACGGCGGATAGGTTGGATCATAAGGATCGTTGAGCGGAGGCGCTGTGCCATTGTGGAGGACCAGGATTTCCGGGTGCTCCTTATATAACCACGTGGGAATGGAATAAGTCGGAGTCCCCAGGATGGCCTTAATTCCCGCCTGCTGCAGACGATCGAGCACCCGCTGCATCCACGCGAACTGAAAGTCGCCGTCGCGCGGCTCCCAACTGCTCCAGGTTGACTCGCCCACCCGGACGACGGTGATGCCCGCCTTCTGCATCATCTCTACGTCTTTGTCCAGCCGATCATATGGCATGTACTCCGGGTAATAGGCGACACCATAAAGGACGGTTTCCATCTTATCGGGAGCAAACGGCTGCTTCTTCTTCTGCGCGGAAGCGCCTGTTGCCAGCGCGATAATGCAACCTATGAGCGAAATTCCCAGCGGGTAGATCCTCTGCATTGTTCCTCTGTCCTTTGCACCTGAGCTTCCCGGTGCAATCATTTCTGGATAACAAAACTATCTCAATGTGCCAATCGCATCAGGCAGGCACTGGCGGAAGGACCTTGGTGGGGGGAAAGTCCAACCGCCAGCGCGCCTAAGTACCGGCCATCAAGATACTTGATCGGCCTAAAACTTCAATAATTCCGAACCGTTCGCCTGAACTGTGAACGTGACTTTCCCATTGGAAAGCACCGGATTGGCCACAACGGTATCCAGATAGGAAGAGCTGTATTCCCATTGGGTCCCAGTTCCGGTGGTTATCAATGCGGACAGATCGGCGGTGACGGTCACGGCGGGACTGCCAGTGTTGCACACAATCAGGTATACGGCTCCCGCGGCATCCTTGGTGGCTACCGTCACCAGATTAGAGTTGCTGCTGGTGACCTGGTATGTAGGACGCCCGCCCACCAGGGCGCGGGCCGCCATGCGCATGGCATAGTATCCCGGCGTCTTGTTTTCGGTTGGATAATTGCCGTGGATCGCCCCTGAGGTATAGCCGCTGCCCCAGTCATAAAGAGAGAAGAGCGCGAAGCCATCCACGTGGTCCTGTCCCGGGCTGGAGCCGCGAATCCAGTTAGCGAGAATCATGCTGTTGCCATTGGTTACGCTGTCATAGGAGTTCTGGTGCCACGATCCATGTTCGGAGATCCACACCGGAGCGCCGCCAAAGCCATCGGTATTCATATAGCTGCGCAGCGTTTCCACTTCCCCAAGGGAATTGCTTTGATAATCGTGGAAGTCAAGCGAGTCGAAGTAAGTCGGACCAACGTCCCTCATCACGCTGTCCGCCCACGAGCAGCATGAGGCGGTGACCGGAGCATAGATGTGAGGCGTCCGTCCCGGCAGGTACGTGCTGTAGACGTATTTGATCGCATCGCTGGTCTGGCGAACGAATTCCTCGTAATCGGTCTCGGTGCCGCCCCATCCCTGACTCGACTTGTCGGGCTCATTATGCACTTCAAAATCATCGACGATATACGTATTGCGCACATTGAGCCAATAGACGGTGGCGAAGACGTGTTCCCACCACTCGTTCCAATCCGCCTGGGTCTTTGGAGGATTGGGCGACCATGTGGGGTTCCCGTTATTATCGCGGTTGCGCAACACCACGATGGGCTTGATTTTATTGTTGTTAAGCGATTGGAAGATGGTGCGGGCGTTGACCGGAGGAACTCCCGTGCAGGCAACGCCATTCCAGCAATAATCGCTGCCGCCCGGCGGATTCGTCATTACATTGTCCCACCATGCCCAGTTGATTACGCCCGGATTCGCCTTGATCTGATCGATGCTGGGCGAACCGTATACCGAGGAGTCGTCCTGCCATTCCCAGCGCGACATACCGCCGTACATCCGATAGGTATTGATTCCGAGGTCGGTGAGATCGGCAATGTTGAAATTGGAGCTTCCTTCATTCGCGCCCAGATAGGTAGTGCTGGTGCCCCACTGCGTACCTGAAACGGTCACTGTGGCATTCCCGCCAAACGAATAACTTAATAAAAGCGGGACGGCAACAAGGGTGAAAAATACAGGACGAATGGCCCTGAACAGTCTTCTAACTTCGACCGATTGCATATTGCTCTCCTTCATTGAGGGA
>CAYTQA010000143.1:0-416 GCA_964439495.1 uncultured Terriglobales bacterium
ATTGACACCGAGCACGAGTTGATGACCCTGGGCCTCGATGACCTGAGGGACCAGAACAATATCCTGCTTATCGAGTGGGGCGATAAGTTCGAGCGCATCCGCCGCGAGTGCGACGCGGAGATTACCATCGCCCGCCTGGATGATGAAGAACGGTTGATTACTTGGCGTTCAACTAACCGCTTTTAAATTCAATTGTTATTTAAGAAATTCTCCCATGTCGGGAGCGTTGGCGGCTGCTCCTGGAAATGAATTCACTCCGAGGCCCTCAAGCATCAGGCGCAGCAGGCTTTGGTGCTGATAGAAGTTGCTGGACTTATACCCAGGTTTAGCGCTGGGCCCAGCGATTACCGTGAGCACATGGCCGCCCACATTGCGCACATCCAGCAAGTTCGATTCGTCAAAAGTAATAATCAGCA
>CAYTQA010000143.1:426-7834 GCA_964439495.1 uncultured Terriglobales bacterium
TGCTGGAAGGCAGGATTCGCAAGCAGAGGCGCGATATTGGTCTTCAACCATGTGTCAGCCGCGGCAGCCTGATCGGCGAAGGTGCAGGAGGTCATTCCCTCCGGACAGTCGTGCATGTCATGGTTTGCATTGGGCAGTATGAATGAAAACGCGGGTAGATTGTTGTTCGCCAGGTCCGCCGTAAGTTGTGACAAGGGCGCCAGATTATTGGCTTGCGGAGTGCCGACCACATCGGACAGAAAGGAAAAAGGATTGTGGTGCCTTAGATAAGGAAATACATCGCCTCCGGTATATCCAGTTGCAGGTAAACTTTCCGCATAGCTCTTCCACGTTTTCCCAGCGTTCACCAGATGCCGGACAAGGTTATCGTTGGGGACCGTCTGCTGGAATGTGTCGTCAATGGTGATGACTTGGCCGGTCGTGAGCATGAAATAATTGCCGATCGAGGGATGAACATTGGCATAGTAATTCGTGGCTAGGCCATATTGCGATGCCAGGGCATTGAGGTATGGCATCGCTGAATTGCCAACGATGTCCTCATAACGCTGGTTTTCCTCCACCACCAGCACCACATGCTGAACTTGCGCAGCGGCCCCGGATTGGGTAGGGCTGCCGCCTCCCATAGAGGACGTCATATTGCCAGCGCCGCCACAGGCACACAGGAGGAGCAGCACAGATAAAGCAAGAAGCTGTTTGAAGGGCATGGCAAGTGAGATGCCCCCTCAGCCTGCCCTGTTTTCCCGGATAGAGAGCCGCTGGAACATCACCACCTTGTAGCTCAATGCTTCAAAATGTCAGGGGCGTGAAAGTACTGTGCGCTGCAATGCGGGCGCATGGTCGCGACCTCTCGGCCCATTCCAATGCGTATGCCTGGTTTGAGGCGCTTTCATGCCTGGACAGTCAGTTACATATTGCAATCTGGGATTTTCGCCGTCATCGTGGCTGAAAACATAGGCCCGGATTGAAGCACACGCACGTTGGCAAGCTACCCCTTCAGGACAGTGCGTCCCCAGATAGATGCGGTCCCAGGTCTGGTTATTTTGAGCAATTGAGTATTGTTCGAGGGTGGCAGGCGCAGTGTTTTTCGCCTGTGGAACTGATGCAGCACTGGCCAAAGCCAGCAGGATGGGCAGCAACATACGATACTCCTCCCTTTTCAGAGCTATTGTACTGCCAGTCCAATGTTGCTGGTTCTGGAAGTTGGGTTTTGATGGGATAAAAGCCCGCTTTGACCATGCTGGCAAATTGTAGGAGAATACTCCCAATCTCGCGATGGCCAGGATTAAGGCATTTGCCATCGTTACTCGGCGGTTCTTTCGCTTAAACCTAACGTAAGTTTACAAGGAGAAAATATGAAGAGAGCAATCGTTGCAACACTTGCAATGTTGTTGAGCATGGGAACATTCGCGATCGGTCAGGACACCAGCGGCGCGGCCAGCAGCACCGATACCACAAAATCCACCACAAAATCGAAGAAGTCCGCCGCCAAGACACAGACGCTTACCGGCGTTGTCACCGACGAAAAATGCGCCAAGGACCCGCAGAAGGCCAAGGATTCCGCTTGCGCCAAGATGTGCATCCAGGGCGGCAGCGCGATGGTGCTGGTGAGCGACAAAGACCAGAGCGTCTGGACCGTGAAAAACCCGGATGCGCTCAAGGGGCATGAGGGCCATCACGTAAGCGTGAGAGCAAATGTGAACAGCGCCGATAATTCCATTCAGGTCGTTGGCAAGCCCAAGATGGTGAAGGACAAGGCCAGCAGCGCCAAGGCCAGCTAAAGAACCCAACTGCGAAGAGATTCCTCTCTTCGAAACCAGGCTGCATTCAGAGGACGGCGATATTGCCGTCCTTTTTTCTTATGCGGTACATCCAAAAGATTTATAGCTCCCGGCTTTTAGGGTTTGCGCCCGCAGTTGCTATGATGTTTGCAAGGAGAAAATAAAGAGAAATGAAAGTGGGAATCCTGACCGGGGGTGGTGATTGTCCCGGGTTAAATGCCGTAATTCGGGCCGCAGTTCGCAAAGGTATTTTCCATCATAAAGACCAGTTTGTAGGGTTTCTGGAGGGGTGGCGGGGTGTCGTGGAAGACCTTACCGTGCCGCTCGATTTGAATGCGATTGCCGGAATCCTGCCTCGTGGCGGGACCATTCTTCGGACGTCGCGCACCAATCCATCCAAAAAAGAGGGTGGGCTGGAGGCCTGCATTCGCACCATCCAGCGCCATTCGCTCGATGCATTGATCTCGATCGGCGGCGACGACACGCAATCCGTCGCTTTGAAGCTGCACGATAAGAACATCCCGGTCGTGGCCGTGCCGAAGACCATCGATAATGACCTGAGTGGCACCGATTTCTGCTTTGGATTCGATACCGCCGTGAATATTGCAACCGAAGCCATTGACCGCGTCCACACCACCGCCGAAGCGCACAATCGAGTGATCGTGGTGGAGGTGATGGGGCGCGATTCCGGCTGGATCGCCATCTACAGCGGCATCGCCGGCGGAGCCGATGTCATCCTGATTCCAGAGCGTCCGTTCAAAATCGATGATGTGGCGGAGACGCTGAAACGGCGCCATGCCCGGGGCCGCTACTTCAGTATCGTTGTGATCGCGGAGGGCGCGAAGATCGCCAATGATGAGCAGTTTGCGCAAACCGCCTCCAAGGACCAGTTCGGTCATATCCGTTTGGGCGGAATCGGCAATCTGCTGGCCAAGGAGCTCGAAACCCGCACCGGTTTTGAGACCCGGGCCGTCGTTTTAGGGCACATCCAGCGTGGCGGATCGCCGACCGCCTTCGACCGCATGTTGGCGACCCGGTACGGAGTGGCGGCCATTGATGCCGTCCATAACAAGGAATGGGGAAAGATGGTGGCCCTGCGCGGAAACCAGATCATTCCCATACCGCTCAAGGACGCCGTCGCCCGCACCCGAGTGGTCGGGCAGGACCTGATCGATGTTGCCCTGAGCCTGATTGAGCCTGTCGCCGGCGCCCATCCGGTGGGAAAAAGCTAGTTTTGGGCCGTGCAGATCCTTTAACGGGTCTGCACGGCCTTTCCCGCATATTCTGCAAAATCCTTAATCCTTAATCATTCTCATTAGAATGCTCGAATGACTTTCGTCATCTCTTTTTTGCCAGACTTTCCTACATAAGGCACATTCGTCGGACAATGACATAAGTAAACAAGCATTATTTGTTATGCAGAAACTTCCCAACCTTCGCCTTCGAGTTGCGGCATGAAGAACGATCCACTAAAAGCTAAGTTGCTGGCGATTGATGATGAACCTCAGAATTTGGAGCTGATTACCGGGGCTCTGGAAACACTGGGAGTGACGATCTATACGGCAACCGACCCGGTAGCCGGGCTGGAGTTGTTTTCTCAATATAGGCCGCAAATCGTACTGATCGATTTCATGATGCCAAAGCTCACCGGGCTAGAGGTTCTGGACAGGATACTGGCCATCGATCCTGGAGCGGAGGTCTTGCTGGTCACAGCGGCTTATTCTACCGAACTGGCAGTGGAAGCAATTCAGAAGGGAGCGTCCGACTACTTTTCCAAACCCATTGATATCCAGAAGCTCCGCGATCGAATAGCTCTCATCACGGAAAGAATCCAATTGGAAAATAAGGCGCTCCAGTTGGATAACAAACTTCTGGGCACTTTCCAATTTGAAGGAATGATTGGAAGAAGCCCGGCGATGCTGGAAGTTTTCTCAAAAATTCGCCGGGTCGCTCCTCATTTTCGAACAATCCTGGTGACAGGACCAAGTGGGACCGGCAAAGAGCTGGTGGCGCGCGCACTGCATCGCTTGAGCCCTGGAGGAGAGAAACAGTTTGCCGCTTGCAATTGTTCCGCACTCGTGGAAGGACTTTTTGAGAGTGAGCTTTTTGGCCATGTGCGCGGCGCCTTTACCGGGGCCACTCAGGACAAGATTGGCCTCTTTGAATATGCCAATGGAGGCACTCTGTTTCTCGACGAAATTGGCGAAATGCCGCTTCCTGCTCAGGCAAAATTGCTTCGGGTACTGCAGAATCAGGAGATTCAGCGAGTAGGGTCTCCGGTCGTCCGCAAGGTAGATGTGCGAATTGTCGCCGCCACTCACCGCGATCTTCGTGCCATGGTGGCTGAAAAACGGTTTCGTGAAGATCTTTTTTATCGGCTCTCGATGGTCGAAATTTCTCTTCCTTCACTTTCCGAGCGCAAAGAAGATTTGCCCCTCCTGCAAAGATTTCTTCTGAACAAATTTGCGGAGCAGTACAAAAAGCCCATCAAGGGACTTACAAGGCGTGCGCAAAACCTGATCTCTCGATATTTCTGGCCGGGAAATGTTCGCGAACTTGAAAATGTGTTGGGGACCGCCTGCATGATGGCTGCCGGAGAGACTCTTGATATTGGCGACCTGCCGGATTTTATGCGGAGCACGACGCCAGGCGTGGCGTTGGGGTTTGATCGCATTATGACCCTGGAGGAGCTGGAGCGAAACTATGCGGCGCAAGTATTGGAGAAGCTTGAAGGAAATAAGGCGAAGACCGCTGAGGCACTGGGCATTAGCCGCGGAAGCTTATATCGGCTGCTGAGCGAAGCTGCGCCTGAATCCGAGAATTAAGTCTGTAGGGCGGCGGCAAAGGAAAGGATTAAACCGCAATTTCGTCTTCTTCACACACAAAAGATCGGATGCGCTCCTGATCGGCGGCATCGACTTGCATGAATACAATGCCGGCGCGGCCCTTCGCATCTATGCGCCGCACCTCCGCGAAAAGGTGAATCGTGCGCTTCTGCCCGGGCAAGTCGAAGCTTAGCCTTAGCCGCTGCCCCATCCGAAGTGGAACATTGCTGTCGAGGAGCATGCCATGCTGGCTTATGTTAAAAGTTTTGCCCTTCATGGGTCCGGCAGCCGAATTGCCGAAGACCTCGGTGATCAGGGGTCTTCGGCGGAAACGGTCGCGATTCTTAAGCATGGTCCCTCGCGTGGCATTTAACAGGGCATTTAATCGCTGGCGGTCAACAGGTTTTTCCAGAAAGAATGTGCCCCCTGCCGCGAAAGCCCGTTGCATGATATCGCGATCGTTTTGGGCTGTGATCACAATAATCGGCGTGGTCCTGTTCCAGCTTGACTCGCGGATCTTGCGGGCCAGGGCAAAGCCGTCAACCTTGGGCATGTTCAGATCGAGAAAAATTCCATCGAAAGGAGTGTTGTTGATGATGCTAACGGCCCTTTCGCTGTCGCTTGCGGGGAATACCTCGGCTCCAAGCGACCCGAGGACTTCATACATTAACTCCAGTGTGGGCAGATCGTCTTCAACAACCAGCATTCTGATCTGCGGAACCGGTTTTGTCGTGTGGCGGGTGGGACTTGGCATAGCTTGTCCCGCATTTTAGATGAAAATATGCCTTTAATATATCCCCTGACCGATATTTTTGCGTGATCTGTGGCCCAGGGACGGCCAGGCTTGCCATCATCCCGCTTACCCTGTGGGGTGCGGCTAAATCGGGTCTAGATCAAACCGATGCCCGTTTCGCCGTGTGTGGATTGGCCGCGATCCATTGCTGTAACTCTTTGCGTAGCAGCTTGAAATCGAGCGGCTTTGAAATACATGTGTTGCAGCCGCCCTGAATCATTCGCTCCTGGTCCGTGACCATGGCGTGGGCGGTAACTGCGATGACCGGAATCGCTTGCAGGCCAGGTTGTTGCCGGACCCATGTGGCCAATGCAAGGCCATCTTCTGGCCCAAGCTGAATATCCAGCAGGACAACGTGGGGTGGTTCGCCGCGGAATGCGGCAAAAGCCTGTTCCAGGTTCCCGGCGGACTGGACCTCATAACCTTCCGCGTCCAGCCAGTCGCAAAGAAGTTCGCGATTGGGCTGATTATCTTCGACCACCAGAATGCGATGTCTCATGCTCTCTCTGTAAACGCCACGCGTACAACACGCTGCAACTGCTTGATCAGATTTTCCTGCCATGCTTCCTTTTTATGCAATAGGGCCCCTGCGTTGGTGCGGATGTAATGCTTTTCGTCGGGGGTCAAGTCCTTGCTGGTCAGCACAAAGACTGGCAGATCGACCGTTCGCGTATCCGCTCGCCATTCACTTAGGAGTTGGAATCCGCTTGGTCCTGGCAAGATCAAATCCAGAATTACAAGTTCGGGCAACCGGGCGGCCACTTGTTTCTGGGCCTCTCCCGCGTCCGCGGCGGTGCTTACGAGGTACCCATGTTTTGATAGCAGTTCGGCAATCAGTTCACGAGTCGGAGTATCATCCTCGACCACCAGAATGGGCTGTTTTCTTCCAATCCGTCCACGACGATTGAGGCATCGCTCTATGGCAGCCAGCAGCGTCGCCTTCTCCACCGGCTTCACAATGTATTCATCCGCGCCCAGCAGAGTGCCATTGGCGGGCTGATCCACGATCGTGACTACTATGACGGGAATCTCGGCAGTCCGTGAATTGCTCTTTAATTTCGATAATAGCTCCCAACCGTTGATGGGCTTCATGATGATGTCCAGCGTCACAGCACTCGGTTGCAGCTCGGCCGCCAGTTCCAGGGCCCGCTGTGGCTGATCGCAGAGTACAACCTCATATCCTGCCGAAGTGAGCTGGGATTGCAGCAGGTTTGCCGCCGCTGGATCGTCTTCGACTACGAGAATGCGTGGTGAGCCGCCAGTCTTTATCCCGATTTCCTCATGATATTCCTCAACGGGAGATGTCGGGACGATCGGTAAAGTAAAGTAAAAGGAGCTTCCCAGGCCTGGTTGGCTCTCTATGCCGAGGTGCCCGCCATGCAATTCGACCAGACGTCGCGTGATGGCCAGCCCCAGCCCCGTTCCCTCGATTGCGTTGCTCGCTTGCCCGAGACGATAGAATGCCTCGAAGATGCGCTTCTGCTCTTCTTGAGGAATACCCGGGCCTGAGTCGCGAACGTCCACTCGGACGACCTCTCCCAGTTGCTGGGCCCGCACTTGAATCCGGCCCTTTTCCGGAGTGAACTTGATTGCATTTCCAAGCAGGTTCATCAGGATTTGCTTGAAGCGGGTAGGATCGGCCCGAACACTGACGCTGGGCAGGGCGTGCTGGATCAGCGTCTGGGATTTCTTTTCCGCAAGAGGGCGCAGGGCATCGACAACCTCCGCGAAAACTGTTCTCACGGGCACGCTCTCAATTGTGAGTTGGAGGCGTCCGGCCTCGATCTTGGACAGGTCCAGAATGTCGTTGATAAGCCTGAGAAGGTGCTGGCCCCCAGCCTGAATGTGTTTGACATAGCGCTTCTGGCGATCGTTCAGCGGTCCGTAATGCTCCTCGATAAGCAGATCGGAGAAACCAAACACTGCGTTTAATGGCGTCCGGAGTTCGTGGCTCATCGTGGAAAGAAACTGGTCTTTAAATCTGCTGGAACTTTCCGCCTGTTCTTTCGCGC
>CAYTQA010000144.1:0-7785 GCA_964439495.1 uncultured Terriglobales bacterium
GCGGCGATGGTCGTTGCGCTATCGTTCTGTCCCCAAGTGTAGGCTTTATTATAGCCGTTCACGGTGATGTTGGCGGTGCCGGTATCGTACACTGTGGCATACGTCGGGTTTGCCCCGCCGGTCATGTTACCGCTCGTGGGCGACGGCCAGAACGAGGGGCTTCCGAAATCGGCAGGATCGCCTGTCGATGAACTGGCGCTGAAGACATAATTCGCGCCACTCGAGTACGCCGTGCTGGTAAAGACGACCGTCGCCCCGCTGACGCTGGCCGTTACCGTGCCGCAGGAGAAGCCGGAGGCCAGGGCGGTAGCAATGGTGGTTGATGTGGATGACCGGTCATAGTTCGCGGAAACGCTGCATCCGTTGACAGTGACGCTCACCGTTCCAAAGTCATAGGCCCAAGCGCCGCATTTGGAGCCGATGTAGTCGGTACAGACGGAATTCTCGGCCCCGTTGATGGTAATGGAGACGCTGCTTTGCGAACCGGGAGAGGTCTGCACCTGCGCGCCTGGATCGGAGCCTGTAGCGGGAGAAAAGGAGACTGAGGCTGTAGCGGTGGTCGTCGGGCTTAAATCGGTCTGGCTTTGTAGCCAGCCCCGCTGATGATAGGTCATGCTTTCGGCAACGCCGTTGCCGAGATTAAGCGATGACGCGCCAAACGGCCCGTAAGTGACATTGGAAAGCAATGTGCCCGGATGGCTGGCATCGTTCAGCGAACTCGTCAGGGTGGTGAGCCGCGCGGCTGCATTATAAAGATAGCCGAAGGTCACGCCTACTCCATTCTGGGAGGAGGTTATGTCCCCCAGCAGATCGTACCCATAGGGGAGATAGTAAGACGACGTGCCGCAGGTGCGCGGCGTGCATTGCCAGTTCTGCACAATCCGTCCATTGGAATCGTAGCTGAACATGGACCCGGCCACTCCTGGTGCTCCCCCTGCATACTCGGTCGTCATTCTTCCGTCTGAATTTGAAAGAGCAGCCCCGCCCCAGCCGGTTGTCTCATCGTAGTTGAATGTCGTGCCCGGAGTCCCGTTGGCGTCGTTCGTGTAGCTGACGGAGCGTTTTCGGTGAAGCGCATCATATCCGTAGTTCGTGGTGAGCAGGATGGACGTATTGGTCTGGTTTGGCTGTGGCCGGGTCCGGCTGATCACTTCACTGTCATTGTCATATTGATAGCTTGTAGTCCCCGATTCCGGATTGGACGCGCTGGCGAGGCGCGAGAGACTGTCGTAGCTGAAAGAGCGGTTCGATAATCCGTTTTGCTGGACGGAGATCAGGTTCCCCAGCGGATCGTATCCGTAGCTGGTATAAAAGCCGGTTTGCCCGAAGTCGTCGCTGCATGCCGCTGGAGTGCCGCCGCTCCCGAGCAGGGCAGCCGACGTCACCTCGCAAACGGAAATCAGCCGTCCCAGGCCATCCTGCTGCGAGACCCGTTGCACGCTGTAGGAACCGTTTCCTTCATCGACGGACTGCGTTGACGCGCCGGAATAGTTCATGGTAACCACGGAATTATCGGAATGGGTAATCGTGTGCACGCGTCCCAGCGGATCGTATGCGCTTTTGTCGCCGGGCTCCACGGGCCCGGTGCACGGATTGGAGAAGTTGAATCCCGTGTTCTGGTAGGGATAGGAAACGTAGCCGATTCGCCCCAGATTGTCGTAGCAGGTGTCGAGCTGGTCCCAATTGTTGCCCGACTGGTCATTGAAGGTGGCCCGCCTCGATTCGCGCCCAACCCCGTCAAATTTGACGTACATGTCCGTCCAGCGGCTGCTGTCGATCCTATGTTTGCGCTCCACAGTCTGTGGATCGGGATAATAGAAATCCGTCTCCGGACGCAAGTTTCCGTTATTTGGGTCGGGTGGCATTTGCGCCTGCGTGATCCGAAACATCGTGTCGAAGCTGTAATTGCTGGTCTGGCCATTCTGGTCGGTAAAGCTGGTCAGCAGGCCGGTATTGAAATCGTAATTCCCGCTGATGATGTGGTGAGCCAGATTGGGAGAGCTGGTGTCCGGCATGGTCGTCTGGGTCACGTAAGCGCCGGCGAAACTTGAGGAGTAGGCGTAAGTGGTGGCATGTCCCAGAGGATCGATGCTTTGGTACGGCTCGCCTGTATCGTACCAATTGGTGTGGCTGCCGAAGGTGGTCCAGCTAGTCGAAGCTGAACACGAGCCCGTACCCGGGGTCAAAGAAGCCAGCCAGTGCGTTACAGTGCTGGCGTTGCCGCGCACGGGGCCGGGAGGTGAAACCAGATAATTCGCGCTGCCATACCCGCTGGCGGTGAGATAACTGGGCTCATCATAGGTGTAATCGGTTTCCGAACAGCGGTTTCCGGCCGAGTCCTCGACTGCACTGGTGGCCGGCAGATTCAGCAGGTCGGCGGAGAGGTAATTCGAGTCCGCCTGCCACTTGTATGTGGTTGCGGTCTGCCGCACCATGGCTCCCGCGGCTCCTGAGCCGTAGTCGTACTCCGCCGAATTTACCACGCTGCCGTAAAGAAGCGGGTAAGTGTAGGAAATTTCAAAATTTGCATCAAAAAGGTCCATGTAGTGCCAGCATCATATTGCCGCACTGTTTTTGATACTTTTCCGTTGGGCCATGTGGTTGTCGTAGAGATAGGGACAACGTTAATGTAGGTCGAAGTTCCATCTGTCGGCCCGTACTCGTCATACGGGTTCTCCTGCCAGGCAGGGTAGGCTGTATCCACGGTTTTTAGCAGGGTGCCGCTGCTGTAGCTGCCCGCATACCAGCGCGTCTGGGTTTCGTAATCATTGGTGAACACATGGATGGTGTCATTTCGGACGCCGCTGCTGTCGGCGGGAGCTGTTACTACAGTTTGACCTAAATATCCCAGAGGATACGCGTAATCCCATTCGTGAGGGCCGGTGCCATCATTTGCATTCACAATCCGGGAGGTGAGGGACCGACTTACGGAGTTGCCCGCCGGCCTATTGACATATTGGTAAGAAATCGAGCCGCCGGTCGGGAACTGCAAATTAGTGAGGCTCAGGTAATTATCGTATCCAAACTGCCAGTAGGTCAGGTTCGGCAACACGACCGCGCTCAAAAGGGTTGCGGTGCCGCTGGCTTCATATATATTCGAATTATTGAATGCGGTCTGATAGGCGAAGTTGGAGAAGCAGAGCTTGAACTGCGAAATCGTTGAGCTTGACGACGAATTGTTGCCAAATCCCGGGAGATTCCAGATACGGGCGGCCACTGGGCTTCCCGGGCAGTTGCTGAGATCAGAAGTGGGGACTCCGGGATACATCCCGTCATCGCGCACAGGAGTACTCCCAGCGTAGCCCGCATATTCCGAATCGGTCGGAGTGGTGGTGGCGGGGAAATACCTGCCCAGAGTGTCCGTCCAGCCCGAGCTGCCGATTGCGATCTGATTTCCGTTTTTGTCGGTTACTGCGGATGAGGAGTACGTGACCCCATCAGGATCGGCGGTCAAGGTAAGGCCGCTGGCATCAAGCGCGCGCGTGCCGCAAAACGCGCTGCCACTTGCCATCTGGATTTGGTGCCCTGAGCCGTCTGGGGTCATGGCCTGGCAGATGTGCACGTAGGTCAAGTCCCCAGTAGCGTTGTTTGTGACCCGATCGATGACATTTGTACTCCAGCGGGACTGCGCCTTGATGACTTTTACTCCGCCACTGACCCAGTACCAGCCCCATAAAGGACCGCTTGTCCCCGTGGAAAATTGGCGGTATTGCCACTGCTTATCGTTGTAGCGAATGAAGAAATCCATCTTGAGGTCGCCGCGCTGCGGATACGAGACAAGCGGAATATGCACAGTTGTATTTCCATTGAAAAGATTCACGGAATCGATGTTGCCGTCCTGAAACGAGCCGTACGGCTTGAGCCCTTGTTCCAGATTGGGGCTGACCTGCGCCAGCGAGCAGGATGCGAAAAGGCAAAGCAGCGTGATAAAGAGGCTTTTGCGGATCATGGTTCGGCTCCTCGACTCAATCGAAATCGGAACTGTTGATAGCGGAATTGAAGTGGATGTCTGTGATGGTTGCCGTGGCCCCGACCTTTCCGTCCATCCAAAATGTGATCTGCATTGGTACCAGAACGCCGTTGACGGGAGCATAGGCTGCAAGGTCAGCCGCCAGCTTTGTGATCGACGCAGCGTCGTGGTCATCGCCCACCTGGTACTCCACGCGGACCGGCTGATAGTTCTGGTCGAAATACCACTCCTGCTGCGTTAAGGAGGCCTCGAGTTGGTTGAGGTTGTACCGCGTTCTAATCTTCAGCACCTGCGAACCGTTGAGGGCCGTGGCTCCGTCATACATCAGGTCTAACCTGGGGTCCTCGAGAAGCTGTAGCAGCCGCAGGCTTACGAGGTGCGCGGGCGAGGCGGATATGGGAGAGTTATCGAACCTGGGCCGCCGTTTACCGTCGATTTCAATTGAAGGCTTGCCATGGCCACTGCGGTCTATGCTCTTGAGCCCCTTGGGATCCATCACTTCATAGCTGTACTGGTTCCCGGCGTTCTCCCATACAAAGGAGGTGAATCGCAACCAGGTGTCGCTTGGAGAGGTGAATGTGCCCGAAGCTCTGCAATCATGCACCGCGGCGATATTGCCGTTGCCCCCAAGGGCCGCGACAGCATTTTGAATAACGGTTATGGCAGCGGGATCTCTTTGTGGCTGAACCGTCGTTTTGGGGCTTGCCGATGCTCCCGTGCTCTGGGCCATCAACGCGGCAGCTGAAAGTAAAATGGCTGAAAATGCGGACATACATCCTACGGACGGAAGTCTTTTCATAAGAGAACCTCATTCGCCGCTATCCAGCAGCTTTGCGGAATTATTCAGGTTTGGGACGACAATTATTCAAGAATGAAGATTTTCATTATTCCCAACCCGCAGGAAGTTGTCCGCTTCGCTGGAGCGGGGGAAATGAATCTCTTCGTCTGGAATTTAATCAAGGGCCGGAGCTACAACAGAGCTGGGAGCATATAAGCAACTACTCTGGATTGTCAATGGCTTTAATTATTTTTTCTTACATTTTTATAGTTTGACCGAGAACAGGGATCAAATGGCGGGGAAGTTTACGATTAAAAATGAAAGATTCAGGATAGAAAAGTACTTAAGTACTACAAGTTTAGCGACCTGATTGGAGCGCGAACCGCCACGCGCTCACGCTCTTACACGCTGCGTTCGAGCAAGATAGGTTCTACCTTGCCGGAGGGCTCCCAATCCGGGATGCGATGCAGGAAGCGGCTGCGTTCGGCCTCAAAGTCTTCCATCTCCATGCCGACGCGGACCTCGGGCCAGCCCAGCGCGGCGCCGATGCGATGGGCCGCGGTACGCGTGCACTCTTCACTCCAGCAGGCCTCCAGGGCGACCGGCACGCGGCGCAGAAGAATGTCCGCCAGAGAGACGGCGCACTCATAGCGTACGGCCGCGACCGCTTCGGCAACGATGTGGACGGTGTGCGGGCACAGCGTGGGACGAAAGAGAGGATTGGAGCCAGCCAATTGCGTGATGCCCAGCGCGTATCGTCCATGCCACTCAGCGATCGCCGCCGCGCTGGCCGTAGAGATGCCGGCAGGTTGTGCGGCCATGCGCGCCCACTCCGCGATGGTGTTGGCGAACCCGCTGGCCGCCCCCGGGGCAACAATCGTGCTCTCCGGATCGGCGACTCGGGCCCCAATGGCGCGAGCGCATTCGCGTCCTACTTTGGCGGCGGTAGTCAGCTTGCCCCCGATCAGCGTGATCAGGCCGGCGATGCCGTCTTCCAGATGGTCGTGCAGCTTATGCCGGCGTGTGATCGAACCCAGGCTGAGTTTTCCCGGCTGCGGCTTGTGGTAGGGAAGCGGACGCACCCCCGCATAAGCGTACTGCATGTCAGACCAGCGAATCCCGGCGTTGGGGAAGAGGCGGCGCAGCGAAAGAAATAGATATTGGATTTCGACTCGACTTGGAGCGGTATCGCCGGCGGGGCCATCCTGCGCCACTTCGGTGGTGCCCAGCAGCAATTGTCCCGCCCAGGGGATCAGGAAGATGGGACGTCCATCGATACCCTGAGAATAGAGCGCGCTGGTTGGCGCCCCGGGAAAGACCGGGAGCACAACATGCGAGCCGCGGACACCGCCGATCAGGCGCTTTTCGTCGATGGCGGAGGCGCGCAGCACCTCGTCCGCCCAGGGGCCGGTGGCGTTGATGATCCAATCCCCGGTGATCTGGGCTTCGTCCCCGGTGAGGAGGTCGCGCGCCACTACGCCGTGCGCTTTGCCCTCCCATACCATGATCTCCAATACTTTGCTGTAATTGCGGGCCTCCGCTCCGGCCTGCAGTGCCTCCACCAGCCACTCCGCGGTCAGCCGTTCGGGAAACTCGCATTGCGCATCTTCATAGGAGAAGATGTTCAGGTCGAGCCCGCGATCAAGTGATGCTTCCAGCCCGGCCAGAGTGGCGGAGGGAGATTGGGCTTTGCGGTAGGCGCGATTCTGCGCATAGCTGGTATAAAGCCACAGTCCAAAACGGATCGCCAGCGCGCTGCGGCGTCCGTATCCTCGCGGCAGTGCCAGGACAAACTCCCTGGGGTGGACCAGATGCGGGCGCTCCTTCAATAACCGTTCGCGCTCCTGCAGGGACTCCCGCACCAGCCCCAGCTCGCCATGCTCCAGGTAGCGCAGCCCACCGTGGATGATCCGGGTGGCCCGGCTGGTGGTTCCGGCGGCGAAATCATGCTGCTCCAGCAGAAGGGTGCGTTTTCCGGCCCGGGCACACTCGCGCGCGATTGCCACCCCATTAATGCCGCCACCGATGATGATGACGTCAAAATGCTCTGGGACAATGGGCTTCCGGCCTGGCCCCGTGTATGTCATCTGGGTTTCTATGATGCAGAGTAGCTGAACAGGTTTGTAGCTGAAATTTATATTCCAGTAAACATCGTCGCGCGGTCGCGCGCAACAAAAATTACGCTTACAGGTTGCGAGATTGGCAATTTCAAACGTGGATTGTGAAACTTATTTAGTGCCACTTCTTGAGCATGGGCCATGCGGTGCGCAGGTCCCACTTCAATCCACGGCAGATGTAAACCGGGCCATTTTCTTCCGCCATGGCGTACGGATGATACAGCACAGCTACCTCTTCGACGGAATTGCATTTTTCTTCCAGGGTGCGCCGGCTGTCCTGCAGGACGATCAGCTCCTCGCCGGTGTATCCCTGCGGTCCCCAGAAGAAATAATTCTGATGTGCGCTGATGGCCACCGGCAGGCCATGTCGCGGACCAAAGAAATTAAGCGCCGAAGCCTCTCCATAATTATTGGCAAAGATGCCGGTCTTCCGGCGCTCCTCCGGCGGCAGGGACTGATAGATTTTAGCGATGGTGGAGGTCATCTCCTCCCAGCCGAACTGGTCTCCAAAATACTGGGGCAATGCGCCTATATGATGGGTCTCGCTCCTGGGTGGCTGGAATCTTATTTTTTGTTCGTATCGGATCAGGTGTTGGGGCGAAAAGACCGGCAACGAAAGCGGGGCAAGTGCCACGCCCGAGACTGCAAGCAGAGAGAGCGCCGCCGCCTGCGCGGTGCGTCGAAGAGCCGGGCTTTTGGCCCGCGAAATCGATTGCTCCCACAGCACCGCTCCTCCCGCCGGCAGATAACCATACATGGGGGCCAGATAGTAGTTCTTGCCCTTCATCACCACGAACATCGCAAACAGCGCGAGGTAAGCCCATCCTAAAGCGCGGTATCGCGAGCCTTTGGGATGAAAAAAGAAATAGCCGAGCCCGGCTCCCCAGACCAGAAAGGCCAACGGATGCAGAAGCTGAATC
>CAYTQA010000145.1:0-7775 GCA_964439495.1 uncultured Terriglobales bacterium
GAAGAGCTGGCGACTACAATGGCTGCTCTCTACGAGCAGGATGCCCCTACGCTTTCTTATGGCTCCCAGCAATACAGCTTGCCGCCCGATTCGGAATTCAATCTCCGGCCCAATGAAAGCTTTACAATTTATTCGGAAAACCAGCAGGCCGATATTATCTATCAGTACATTGGAGGAAGTTCCACCGGCCAGCCGCCTTCCGCGGTAAACTCCGGGGAATTTCAGTGGGACTTTGATTTTGGGTCCTCCACGTGGGCGGACTATGCATCGTCCCAAAGCGGCGTCTATGTTACCTCCGGCCCCAGCGGAATTCCCGTATTGGCAAACAATTCCTCCACGGATGGGTATGCGGTGTTTCCGCAGTCCACTCCTTATCCGGTATTTTCATTGCTGGTCAGCGTGGCGGCGGTGAACTCCGCATCCTCCGGATCGGCGCTGGCCTATTTTTCAGCGGATGGCATCAACTGGTCGAGCGCGGTCCCATTCGTCGCAAATTCCCCATCGGCCTATAACCTGACCGCCGATCTTTCTTCCCTGGCCAGGGACGCATATTCGTATTACATCAAGCTGGAGCTTGCCGGCGGGACAGAGATATCGAACGTTCAAATGCGCTCGATCGTACAGGTTGCAAAATCCGTCTTCCCGGCCCTGACCGCGGGCACGGTAAACAATCTGAATTATGCCGACCTGTCGCCGCAGGCCCAGGGCAGGTCTCTCGAAGTTACAGTCGCTGTTCCTCAGGGAAGCCTGCCGCTGCATGGCCTTTCCGCGACTTCCTTGGTGCCTGAAGATCCTTTCTACAGCATTGCGGAGGGCTATGAGGCGGCCCATCTGGTGGACCGCGATTCGGACACGCTGGCCTATCCCGGATCGTCCAATCTGGATTACGTTGTGCACCTGAACGGGATCTCGCATGTTTCCGCCGCTTCCGTTGAGTGGGGCGCTTTCGGGACCAGTCCGCAGTATGTGCAGTCATGGAACTTATATGGGAGAAATGGGACTCAGGACTGGCAATTGCTTTCGAGTGGCGGGTTTCCGAATGCCGCTATCACCAACATCGCTCTGGATACGTATGCCACCGATCTGCGGATCACCGCGAGCGCGAATAACTGGATCGGAATTTACGAATTCAAGGCCTATGGGGGCGGGGCGCCCACTACTCTTGCCGGCTTAAGCGCGCTTACCGCTTCCTCGCAGGTCACGGACGACCCGGTCTATAGCCTCGCGGAAGGATATGGAGCTGCGAACCTGGTGGATGGCAATCCTGCCACGCTCGCATACCCGGGATCGACTCATCTCGATTACGTCATCAACCTCGGAGGGGCAGTGACCCACGTTTCCGACGTTAAAGTCAGGTGGGGGTATTTTGGTTTGGATCCCGACTACATTCAGTCTTGGTCGCTCTACGGACGCAATGGGAACCAGGCCTGGCAGATGATTACAAGCGGCGGCTTCCCCAATGCATCAGTGACGGATGTTCCTCTGAGCTCCGACGTAACCGATTTAAGGATTACCGCCGATGGGCCGAATTGGCTGGGAATATATGAAGTGAATGTCGCAGGCAGTGTAGTCTCGGCGCAAACGCCTTCGGTGGGGTCGCTTTCGGTCGTATCCAATGTTCCTGAGGACCCCTCTTATAGTATTGCGCAGGGATATGGCGCCGCCAGTTTGATGGATGGCAATGTGAATACGCTGGCTTATCCGGCTTCGTCGAATATTGACTATGTCATCACCCTGCCGGCTTCGGCGCATCTTTCTTCGGCGCTGATTACATGGGGCCAGTTCGGCACTAATTCGATTTACATCAACAACTGGTCCCTCATGGCCATCGCGGCGGACGGTAGCTGGCAAACCGTGGCGCAGGGCGGTTTTCCCAACAGCCCAACCACCTCTGTGTCGCTAAACATCGTGACCACTCAGTTGCGGCTCACGGCGACCTCGTCCAATTGGATTGGGGTCTATGAAGTGGCGCTCAACGGAGGAGTTGCCCTGCAGAATCTGCCGGCTACTTCGAACGTTCTGGAACTGCCCGGCGTATCCGGATATGGGCCGGCGGCTTTCATCTCCGATGGCAGCACCGCGACCCCCGCATATCCCGGGAATGTTTCCGGAGACTACACCCTCGACTTGCAGGGGCCAAAGTACGTGGATGGCGTCAACGTGGTATGGGGATATTTTGGGAGCACGACAGGCTACGTTCAAAAGTGGCTCCTTTATGGGCTTCCAGAGGGAGCTGAGAATTGGGAAGTGGTGGCCCGGGGAGGGTTCCCCAATGCGGAGCAAACGTGGGTCCCGGTGCAGAACCGCTATCGTAAGCTAAGGATTGCCGCCAACGGCCCTAATTGGATTGGAATCTATGAAATGCAGGTATTCGGCGGAAATTGACCTCCAGAATTTCAGCAGATCGGGTTAAAGTTGTAACTGCTGTATGCGTGCCCTTACCAACGAAGCAACGGAGCAATCCCAGGCCGAAGTCATTGAAATGCAGTCCCCGTTACGGGTGATGCGGATTATTGATCGCCTTATTGTGGGTGGTCCAACCCGGCATGTGGTATGGCTGACCCTGGGCCTGGACGATTCAAAGTTCAAGACCACCCTGGTTACCGGTACACCCGCGGCGGGCGAGGTGGATGTAACTTCGCGGCTCAGGTCTGAAGGTTTAAATTCGACCATTGTCCCGCAATTGAGCCGGGAACTTGGCCCGCGAGATGCGGTTGCGCTCTTCAAGCTCCTGCGGCTGATGTGGAAATTTCAGCCGCAGATTGTGCATACGCATAAATCAAAGGCAGGCGCGCTGGGACGCACCGCAGCGTTCCTCTACAAGTGGCTCACTCCATCCGCATTCAGGCTGAAGCCGCGCCCATGCCATACCGTCCACACCTATCATGGCCACATCTTCCACAGTTATTATGGCCCGCTTAAAACGGGGTTTTTTCTTACCATTGAACGCCTGCTGGCAAAATTCGCCACCGACCGGATCGTGGTCATCAGCGACCAGCAAAGGCAAGAGATTTCCCAGGATTTCAAAGTAGGATCTCCGCGGCAATTCCGGCTTATTCCCCTGGGCATCGACTTGGATGGGCTGGCCTCCGCTCCCGGCTTTTTTCGCTCGCGGCACGGGATCGCGAGCGGCGAGATCGTGATTGGGACCGCGGGACGGATATGCGAGGTGAAGAACCATGCGCTGCTCATCCACGCGGCCTCTCTGCTGGCCCAAAAAAGACCCAGCGGGGAGAAGCGCAGGTTCGTGATTGCCGGGGAGGGGCATTTGCGGCCGGAGCTGGAAAATATGGCCCATTCGCTCGGTGTTGCCCATGAACTCCTTTTCAGCGGCGTGTGCTGGGAGATGAACCAGTTCTATGCGGACATCGATATTATTGCGCTGACCTCCCGCAATGAAGGCACTCCCCTGGCATTGATCGAGGCCATGGCCTGTGGCCGGGCGGCGATCAGCACAGAGGCCGGGGGCGTGATTGACATTCTGGGGCAATGCCTGGAAAGGACCCGCCACTTTTCCATCTGGAGCCACGGCATTACCGTCCCCAGCGGCGATGCCGCGGATTTCGCGGAAGGACTGGATTTTCTGTTGAATAATCCTGCATTGCGCGCGCAAATGGGAGAGACAGCGCGCGTCTTCGTAAGATCAAAATTCTGCAAGTCCCGGTTGATCGCGGACATTCAACAGCTTTATCTGGATTTAGTTGGGCCTTCGAGCTGACGACACGTAACAGGGCACGGTTTCAACCGTGCCGTAAAATTATAATGAATGTTGAGCTTCCAGCCCTGCTCGTATCCGTTTCCTCCCAAGTTATTTAAAAATTCAAGGCCAGAAAGAAATGAGAATCGCGGTTATTGGTTCCGGATATGTCGGCCTGGTTGCCGCGGCCTGTTACGGAGCGCCGGGTGGCGTGATTGGCCGGCTGTAGTGGTGTGACACATGGCCAATTCTCAAAAACCATAATCTCAGACGGATTGCATGGCAGGTATTCGCGGCAGCCTGGCCGCCGCGCGACGGCCCTTCAGGATGGCGTCATACAGTCCTTCATAATCGTCTGCCATGCGGGTATGGGTATAGTTGTTTTCCACGTGTTCACGGCACAGATGGGAGCGAATGGAAGATACCCGGCCCACGGCATGGGCCATCTCTTCGACGGTGTCCACAATCAGCCCGGTAATTCCATCCCGCACCACCTCGGGAAGAGCGCCCTGGCGCAAGGCAATTACCGGGGTACCGCAGGCCATGGCTTCAAGCGAGACCAGCGAACTGGTCTCCGCTACCAGGCTGGGCACGAGAATGGCATGGGCGTGAGAGAGAAGGCGCGCCTTCTCGGAAAGACTTGGGCTTCCCACATAAGAGATCTTCGGATTGCGCTTCAGAAAGGGCGCGATCCGTTCGTCAAAGTACTCCTGGTGGGCGGGATACAAATAGCTGGGGCCCATCAGAATGAGAGGGCGTCCAGTCCGCTCCGCCACCTCTGCCGCTAAGTGAGGGCCCTTTTCCTCGCACACCCGCCCCAGCCAAACCAGGTAATCCTGCTTTTTTTCGACGCAGGTGAACCGGGTTACATCGATGCCATTCCGGACCACTCCCATCATGCGCGGAAGGTCGGAGAAGGAAGGCAGTTGCGATTGGGAGACGCAGTTAAAGAAAACGTTTTTCGGAATATGTTCAAAAATGCCCACGGGATAGAAGACCCGCGGCAGGTGCAGGGTCAGCAGCAGAGGCGTATCGAAATTCCCAGCAAAGGGCCAGAAACGTCCTCCATGATCGTGCACCAGGTCGAAGGCGGCGGAGGCGCCGGCGCGATCGCCAATCACCTGCAGGATGCGGGCATTATGTTCAAGGTCGCGTTCCTGCAACTGGTCCAGTGAATGGGCGACCGTCCCGGTATCGATGTGTTCGCCCGAGATTTTTGATCCAATACATGCGGCCACGCTGGTAATGTGTCCGCGCCGATGGACTTCCTGCTCCACCAGCCTCAAAATCTGTTCGGCCCCGCCGCAGCTCTCTTCGCTTACGGTCGATAAGGGGTATGGGACGTACAGGATTTTTTTTCGGTGGGTTCTGCTCATCGGATCCAGGATTCCTCGGCCTCGCTCCGGGCCGGAGTTGCCGAGTTCGATTATTTCATGCCAAATCCATGCCTGTGGAAGTATCCACCAGGGTTCTTCCGCCATGCAGGAGTGTAAACCGGACGGCGGTCTACCAGAATGAGAGGGTCACTTTATCGAGCCAGACGGAATAAAGCGTTGGGCCGCTGCGAGCGTCCATCTGGAATGAAACATCGATCCCGCTGCTTGAATCCGATTGATGGCTCATGGACATATTGACCACGCTTCTGGTCCCATTCAGAGTCACGGCGGTGAAGACGACTTGCTGATTGGCATCGTGCTCGAACTCCCATATCAGATGGTTCCAGGTATTTGCTGCCGGCGCTGTGCATGGCGCCGCGGTGGAACTCCAGCCCTGGTTCACAGGGTCCCAGACGCGCCAGGTATGGCTCTCCTGCATGGCGCACTGGGTGGCGAATTCATAGCGGTTTCCCCCGGTGCTTTGGCTTACGCCAAACTCCAGCGCCTGGGCCGCCGTTGGATTGTTCATGTAGAAATAGAGGTCATAAACGAAGTGCGTGGCGTTATTGTCCGCCGTAAGATACTTCCACCACAATGCCTGCCCCCAGGAGGCGGTCCCGCTTAAAAAAGAAAACTGCGCCGCGAGGCCGTCCAGGGATGGGCTGCCGATGCCTTCCGTCATGGCATAACTTGCGCTCGCGCCCCCCGCGCAAGTGGTGCAGTTCTCCCAGTTTGGGATGTTCTGAATATCTTTCAATGTGATTGCATTGTCGGGTATGGCTGGTTGGGAATTGCTCCCGCCAGAGCTGCTGGTTGTCCCAGAGCTGCTGCTGGTGGTGCTTCCCGAACTGGTAGAGCCATTGCTCGCTGTGGTTGCAGGAGAGGCGCTACCAGTCGGGATGCTCAGGTTCTGCGGCTGCCCGCCACATCCGGCAAGCAGAACAAGCGGAACGAACATTAAATATTGGCGCAAAGTGCCCATATCCCCTCAATTCCCGAAGTGGCGCAGTGGACCAATCTTCAACGGAAACAATAAAGAGGGGAATTGGGTTAGAGCCCTAGTCTTACTTCCAAAGGATTACTAAGTGACCTGCGAATCCATCTCATTACCTTTAGGTCGAGCCTGGACGAGTCCAGGAACCCTTTTCCTGCGCCGCTTCCTTCAAAAAAGGCGCTGGGGAGCTGCTCCCTGTGGGTAATGTCCTGGGCCGCGCTTTTTATTGCTGGCAAGTACCGTAGAAAGTAAACTGTAGATATGCATTTGCATGCGCATGGCACTTTCAATACCTCGAAGGTCCTGCGCATCTCTCTATTCGTAACCCTCGCCTATATTCTTCTTACCGTGGTCGCCGGAGTGCGCGCCCATAGCCTGGCCTTGATCTCTGAAGCCGGTCATAACGTCTCTGACTTGATCGCCCTGCTGCTCTCGTGGGTCGCTTTTTATGTGCAGAGTCTTCCTCCCACCAGCACCAAGACCTATGGCTACCATCGCGCGGGGGTGCTGGCGGCTTTTGTGAATGCCGCCACGCTGGTAGTGGTTTCCGTTTTTATCTTTGTCGAGGCGGCCCATCGCCTGCGCTCACCGGTAAGCGTCCAACCCAAACTCATGATGCTGGTGGCTGCGGCCGGAGTGGTGATGAATGGGATCATCGCCTTCATGCTGCACGGCAAGAGCCATGATGTGAATGTGCGCAGCGCTTTCATCCATATGGTGGGAGACACGCTTTCCACCGCTTCTGTAATCGGCGGCGGCGTTGCCATCTATTACACCGGGAAGAGCTGGATTGACCCTGTCCTCTCCCTGGGCATTGGGGCGCTAATCCTGTGGTCGTCTTTCGGCATTATCCGCGAGACGCTGAACATACTTCTGGAGGGCACTCCGCGCGGCATGAAGATGGAGGAGATGGTCCGTGAGATGACGGCGATCACCGGCGTCCGTAACGTGCATGATCTGCACGTCTGGAGCATTGGATCGGAGGTGCACGCGCTGTCCTGCCATATCAGCGTCGCCGATATCCCGCTTTCCGCCAGCGAGCGCATTCTGCGGGACGTAAAGGACCGGCTGCGAATAAAGTTCAATATCCATCACACCACGATCCAGTTCGAGCATGAAATCTGCGACATTGCCCATGGCTGCGTCATGCCCGTTGCCGCGGAGCAGGCGCATTCAGGGCAATCGCATCCCCACCACCATCACTGATCTATAGCTTTGGGGAACGTGGTTTCTGACGCGCTTTATGAAAGTTGCGGACCGCCAGGATCTCCGCCTGGGAAATCCTGTCCTGCAGACGAATGATATCGGGAATCATAAAGCTGATGTTCAGTCCCAATAGATTGCTCTGCATCTCCTCAAGCAGCACGGTGCGAAGAAGGCGAATCTCCTCCAGCATCGCTTCCAGCGAATATCCCTGCTGAATACGGGCCCACGCGAATTCCGCAATGGTCTTTTGCAGGGCCGCGTTAAGTTGGGAGTCATGGTCTGCTTTATCCAGGCCCTCCATGTCGCTCATCCAGCTCGCGCACCATTGGGGTAAAGTGCTGGAGCCGTTCCTCCCGGGTCAACTTCAGTGCTTTTAATTCCGGATGGAGTTTGCACTGCCGCAGCCAGGCTTCCATCACGCTATCCAGGTTTTCCGAGACCAGGGCGCCCACGCGGCGCAATTTATGGGGAGCACGGGGATTGCGCTTCTGTAGTTTGGACT
>CAYTQA010000146.1:0-7760 GCA_964439495.1 uncultured Terriglobales bacterium
TCCGCCATGACCTCGACGCATTAGCCAACCATTACAAGACAGAAAAAGTCGCCATTGAGCTTCAGCACACAAGAGCGTTAAAAAAGCTGCAGACCGAGTATGCTGAGCGGAGCAAGACTTTGCAGCAGGATATCGAGAGCATCACGGACTCCCTCGCCTCCTGAAGCTCAACCTACTTCCACTAATCCATATCTGCGCTGCCAGTGGGCGCGCAGGTGGGCCATCACGGTGGCCTTTTCTTCCGGTTTGATCTCCGGATCGTCTCCCGCGACCAGGCGCGCCGCCTCCTGCTTGGCGGCTTCCAGTATTTTGCGGTCCCGCAGCAGGTTCGCGACCCGAAAGCCCGGCATGCCTGCCTGTTTTGTGCCAAAAAATTCCCCAGGGCCGCGCAGTTGCAGGTCCAGTTCGGCGATTTCAAAGCCGTCCTGCGTGCGCACCATCGCCTCCAGCCGCTGCTCTCCTTCGGGGGAGACCTTGCCCGACGTCATCAGGACGCAATAGGATTTTGCCGCTCCGCGGCCGATGCGCCCGCGCAGTTGATGGAGTTGCGCCAGCCCAAAGCGCTCGGCATGTTCCACCACCATCAGCGTGGCGTTGGGCACATCCACCCCGACTTCGATGACGGTGGTGGAAACCAGGACGTCGATCTCGCCGCGCTGAAATTGACGCATGGTGATTTCCTTTTCGTCGGAAGACATGCGTCCGTGGAGCAGGCCGATGCGCAGGTCCGGAAGTATTTTTTTGCGCAACTCGTCATACATCTGGACCGCCGCCTTAAAGCCGCTGCTCTTGCTTTTGACGCCATTCCCTGAGAGCTGCAACTGCTGCTCCTCTTCGGGCGATGCGCCTTCGATTACAGGATAGACAACGTAGGCCTGATGCCCGGCCTTCACCTGCTTGCGCATGAAGTCCCAGACCTCCGGCGCGCGATCGTCGGAGACGCGGCGGGTGACGATCGGCGTGCGTCCCGGAGGAAGTTCATCGAGGATGCTCACATCGAGATCGCCGTAGAGGGTGAGCGCCAGGGTGCGAGGGATGGGGGTGGCGGTCATGACCAGCACGTCGGGCTCGGCCTGCGTGGGCTTCTTCATCAGCCGGAAGCGCTGCAGGACGCCAAAGCGGTGCTGCTCATCGACCACCGCCAGGCCAAGGTTCTGAAACTCCACCTTCTCTTCAATCAGCGCATGAGTGCCGATCACCAGTTGGGCGTTGCCGTGCAGGATGTGCCGGCGGATGTCGCGCTTGCGGTCCTGCTCCAGCGATCCGGTGAGCAGGACGACGCGATATCCGAGCTCCTCGAACCAGCGCCGCGCGGCGAGATAATGCTGGGTGGCGAGAATTTCCGTGGGCGCCATCAGCGCGGCCTGATAGCCGTTTTCAATCGCGATCACCGCCGCCTGAAGCGCCACAATGGTTTTTCCCGAGCCAACATCTCCCTGCAATAAGCGCCGCATCGGGGAGGGACGCCGCATGTCTTCCGCAATCTCCTTTACCACCCGTTTTTGCGCCGCTGTGGGATGGAAGGGAAGAAATCGCTTGATGGCTTCGCGTACCTTGGCATCGATGTGGAAAGCTATTCCGGGGACCTCGCGCAGTTGCTTGCGCTTGAGTTCCAGGCCTATTTCAAGAAAGAAAAGTTCTTCGAAGATCAGCCGCCGGTGCGCGGGAGTGCGGGCGGCCTGCAAATCGGAGAATTTTTCTCCGGCTTCGGGAAAATGGACGTGTTGAAAGGCTTCGCGCCGGGAAATTAATTCCATGCGCTCGCGAATCGCGCGCGGGATGCCATCCGGCAGCGTGGGCGGCAGCCCCTGCAAGGTGGCATGGATCACTTTGCGAAACCAGCGCGAGGTCAGCTTCTGATTTGCCGCCGACTCATAGATAGGGACGATGCGGCCAATCTCGATCGAGCCCTCCGCCAGCGATTCCGCCTCGCTTCGGGCGGCCTCGTCCGCCTCCCCTTCCAGCAGGACCTCAAATTGTGGCTGGACCATTTCCAGCCGCTTGCGCCCGAACTTACTCTCCTCCACCTTGCCGTAGAGAGCGACGGTCTGGCCCGGCCTGAATTTGTCCTTGAGATATGCGCCATGAAACCAGATGCAGTGCAGGGTCGCGCGGCCCTGGCCGGCGGTCATCTCGAAGATCGGCATTTTGCGCGTACGGAAGAGGCCTGAGGTGCGGACTTCCGCGATTACGGTGGCCATCTCTCCAAGACGCAGCTCGGCGATGGTGCGCGGATTCAGGCGGTCTTCATAACGGAAGGGAAGATAGTAAAGCAGGTCTTCGACCGTCTCGATCCCCTTGCCGGAGAGCATCTCGGCAAGGCGCGGGCCAATCCCCTTTACATACTGCACCGGAGTGTGAAGATCAGGCATCTCGAAGGCTGATTCAGATGTTATCAGGACGGGAAATGGAAATTTATATTGAGAAACCTCCCAGGCGAATGCCGGTGTCTAAAAGGAGAGGATGCCGAGAAACTTTTTTAAGTCGCTGCTGGCTGTGGTCAGTGGAAACCTGATTTACTTCCTGGTTCTGCCCATGCTGCCGGGATCCGCGCGCCACCATCCCATGCGCCTGGACCTGGGTCTTGTGGTGGACGCATGGTTCTGTGTAGCCATGTATGGAATGATTGCCATGTTAAGCCGTTCTGCCGCAAAATCCCGGAAATCCAAGGTGGAATGAACTTCCGTTTTATCGTTATTGCCTGTACCCGGTAGAATACAAGGATGTCTCTGGAAGCTCGCGCCGGCTTCCAATAGTGGACTGTGTGTTGAAGGACGGAGAGAATCAGGATGCAAAAAACCGCAATTTTATATGACACGAGCCAGGCGATCCTCTCGACCTTCAACCTCGATGAGGTGTTGACGCAGATCCTCTCCATCGTGCGCGACTACTTTCGCGTCAATAAAGCGGCCATCTTCCTGCCCGATGAAAAAAAGAGGCATCTCTTCCTGCGCTCCCAGATAGGCGGTTATAAAGCAAACCTCTCATTTACGCGCGGCGCCGGCGCGATCGGGCAGGCAGTCGCACAGAAACGTCCCATCTATATGCCGGATACGGCCGGGAACTCAAATTACGTTTCCATATTCAGCGAGACCAGGTGCGAGTTGGCCATCCCGCTCATGGTTCGTGATGAAGTGATCGGCGTACTCGACCTCCAGAGCGATGAGGCCGATTACTTTGACGCTGAAACGCTGGATCTACTGACGCTGTTCTCCACGCAGGCATCAATCGGCCTGGAAAATGCCCGCCTCTATTCGCTGGAGCAACGTCGTACAGGCCAGCTCGAAGCCATCAACGCCATTGCCCGGCAGACCACCGCCGTCGTCGATCTGGACGAACTGCTGGCCAAGGTTTGCGATGTGGTCCTTGAGCATTTCAAGGTGGATGAGGTGGCCGCCCTGGTATTCGATGAAGAGCAGTTGGTGGTCCATGCATTTAAAGGCAAGCTCACCCCCTGCATTCCCAAGGGCGCTGCTCTTCCCAAGGGGGCGGGACTCAGCGCAAGGGCGCTGGAGACCGGCAAAGCGGTGGTGGAAAACGAAGTCACACTGGTGCGGGAGTATCTTGCCGGATTCATTGAAACCCGCGCCGAACTTTGCGTGCCCCTGATCTTCCGCGGAAATAAGCTGGGGGTGCTGGTGCTGGCAAGCGCCATCCCCAATCGCTTCCAGTTGGAGGAACTGGCGCCCATTGAATCGGTCGCCGATATCTGCGCCGCCGCCATTCAGAACGCCCATTATTTTGAAACCGTGCAGCGCCTGGCTTATCTGGACGGCCTCACGGGGATCTTTAATCGCCGTCACTTCGAAAAGCAGATTGCGGCGGAGCTGGAGCGGACCTCTCGCTACGAAACCCGTTTCAGCGTCGTCATGATTGATATCGACCATTTCAAAAAGCTGAACGATGAATTTGGACATCTGCTGGGAGACGAGGTGCTGCGCCAGGTGTCCAGCATTTTTCAGCAGCAGTTGCGAAAGGTGGATGTCGTGTGCCGCTATGGCGGAGAGGAGTTTGCCATTCTGGTCCCTCAGACCGCGGGCACACACGCGATCAACATCGCCGAGAAACTCCGCCGGAAGATCGAAACTTATCTTTTTCCGGGCGTGCCGAGAAGAGTGACAATCAGCGCGGGAGTGGCTGAATGTCCGGCCCACGGGACCACCCGGGATGAGCTGGTTGCCGCTGCCGATGCGGCCCTGTATGCAGCCAAACAACAAGGCCGCAACCAGGTAAGGGCCGCCTCTTACGGGCAGCGCAAAGGGGCCTGAATTTCCCCGGCCGACCTGCTCGAAACCATGATGCGGATTGCTAAGCCGTGATCTCATCCTGTACGCTTAACCACCAACTCATGCCCACAGTTGAACTTCTCAACGTTTGTAAATCCTACGGACGGCAAGTTGCGGTTAACGATCTGACCTTGCGCATCGAAGCCGGACGTATCTTCGGCCTGCTCGGGCCCAACGGCGCGGGAAAGACCAGCACCATCCGCATGATGATTGGCATCACCATGCCTGATTCGGGCCAAATCCAGACTTTCGGCCAGCCGTTCCGGCGTGAACATCTGCAACGCATTGGATATCTTCCCGAAGAACGCGGCCTGTATAAAAAAATGAAGGTAATTGAGCAGCTCGTTTTTATGGCCGAGTTGCATGGCATAGCTGCTTCTTCCGCGGCGGCGAAGGCAAAGCAATGGTGTGAGCGGCTGGAGATCGCCGATTCCATGCAGAAGAAGGTGGAAGAACTTTCGAAAGGGATGCAGCAGAAGATCCAGTTCATCGCCGCCCTGCTGCATGATCCTGACTTGATCATCATGGACGAGCCTTTCTCCGGTCTCGATCCAGTGAATGCGGCTTTATTGAAAGACGTTCTGCTGGAGCTGGAAAAAGCGGGAAAGACCATCCTATTTTCCACTCATCGCATGGACCAGGTGGAAAAGCTATGCGATTCGATCTGCCTTATCAATCAGGGCAAAGCGGTCCTCGAAGGCGATCTGAAGGAGATTAAAGGACGCTTTGGCCGCCGCAATGTCCAGATCGAGTACGAAGGCGATAATGGTTTCCTCCGGCAAACCGGGCTGGTGCAGTCCTTTAATAATTATGGCAACTATGTGGAAGTGCGGCTGGCGCCCGGGGCGGACGCGCAGCAGCTTCTGCGTCTTGCCAGTGAGCGCTCGCGCATCAATAAATTTGAGATCGTGGAGCCGTCTTTGGAAGAGATCTTCATTCAGGTGGTGGGGAAGAGCAATGCGTAACATTTGGATCATCGCCCGGCGCGAATATCTGGAGCGGGTGCGCACGAAGGCGTTTTTGATTTTTACCCTGCTTATGCCTGCCCTGATGTTTGCTTTTACCGTGCTTCCCGCCCGTCTGATGATGAAAAGCGGGCAAATGAGAAACCTGCTGGTTGTGACCTCCAGCCCCCAGCTTGGAGCATTCCTCAGCCAGCAGATCGAGACGGAAAATAAAGCTTCAGGAGTAAATCTCGCGGTCGCCACTGCCACCCCCGGCGAAACCAATCAGGCGGCGGCCGAGGAGAAGCTCAAGTCCAGGCAGATTGACGCGTTATTGTGGGCGCCGAACGAGGGACTTGTTGAGCAAGGCGCCGTTTACATCTCGCGGGATTCCAGCGACTTTGTGACCCGCGACGCAGTCCGCAATGCCTTTCAGCAGGCCATCAACCGGCAGCGCATTGTGCAAAGCGGCGGCGTGCCTGCCTCAGAAGTAGAAAAAATCTTTGCGCCGGTAAAGTTTCAGGCCAAGTCCCTGGACAAGGCTGGAATCAAAGACATTGGCGAAATCATGGGCGCCGCCATCTTCCTGATGATCCTGCTTTACGTCTCTGTGCTGACCTATGGGATGTTTGTGATGCGTTCGGTAATCGAGGAGAAGAACTCGCGTGTAATGGAGGTATTGCTTTCCAGCGCCACCTCGCAGCAGCTCATGGCGGGCAAGATACTTGGAGTAGGAGCCGCGGGATTGACGCAGATCGCAATCTGGGCGGCCCTCGCCTCCAGCATGGCAGCTCCCGGAATACTGATGGGCGGCGGGATGGGGAAATTTTCCGTCAGTCCGGCCCAGCTTGGATTCTTTGCGGTGTTTTTTCTGCTCGGATATTTTCTTTATGCCTCCATGTGCGCCGCCTTGGGGGCCATGTGCAACTCCGACCAGGAGGCGCAGCAGCTTACGCTGCTGGTGGTGCTGCCGCTTGTCCTTTGCATGGTATTCATGCTGACCGTGATTCGCAGCTCCAATGCGCCGCTCTCGGTGGCGCTTTCGCTGTTTCCGTTCTGCTCTCCGCTGCTGATGTTCTTGCGCATCATGGTACAGCAGCCGCCGGCATGGCAGATCGCTCTCAGCATCCTGTTGTTGCTGGGGACCATTTATCTCCTGCTCCTGATCTGCTCGCGCATTTACCGCGTCGGCATCCTGATGTACGGCAAGCGTCCCACTTTGCCGGAGATCATAAAGTGGGTAAAGTACGCATAACTGCCGGCCCAAAGACGAAGAGCATGGCCGCCGCCATGCTCTCGTTTTAAGCCAATTGTTCTTGCTGAATTACAAAGACACCAGCTTCACCGCGCGGACCTGCTCAATCTTACGAAGCTCATCGAGGGTCGCGGCATTCGGCAACTGGTCCACCTGAAGCACTGCAATGGCTTCGTCGCTTTGATGGTCCTTGCCGGTTGCGCCCTGGACCGCCGCGCTGAAGTGTTTCTTTGCGCTTTGGGCGCGTCCCAGGGAAAAGTTGGCGATGTTGACCTGGTTGCGGCCCAGCACTGTGCCGATCTTACCCACGACTCCAGGGACATCATGATTGCGAAGCACAATCAGTTTGTCTTCGAGAGGGACTTCTATATAGATCCCGTCCAGGGAGAGCAGGCGCGGAGAATCTCCGTGCTGCACTGTGCCCTGCACGCGATGCAGGCTTTGGTTTCCTTTTCCGCGCAATTCTATCGCCAGCACGTTGCCCAGCCCCGGCGTCTGCTTTTTATTCTCCGAGAAGCGAATGCCGCGCTCCGACGCGAGCGTCTGCGCATTCACCAGGTTTGCGCTTTCTCCCGTGCTGCCCTTCAATACGCCGGAGATTGCGGCGTTCTTCAGGAGAGTGGTTTTCCACTCGCCCAGGGCGCCCTCGTATTCCAAGCCAACTTCTTCGATGCCGCCTTCGGTCAATTGCGCCACAAATTGGCCCATCCTCTCCGCCAGAGCGAGATAAGGACGCATCTCCGAATATTCCTCGCTGCTGAGCGAGGGGACATTGACGGCATTCTGAATGACGCCGCGCTTCAGATATTCCTTGACCTGCTGCGCAATCTGCACGCCGACCGCATCCTGCGCCTCATTTGTCGATCCCGCAATGTGCGGGGTCGCGATCACATTGGGCAGCGAGAAAAGCGGAGACTCTTTTGGTGGCTCCTTGGCAAACACATCCAGGGCCACCCCTCCGACCTGGCCCGATTGCAGAGCGGCGGCCAGGGCCGCATCGTCCAGGAGCTCCCCGCGCGCGCAATTTACAATGCGCACCCCCCGCTTCATCTTGGCGATTGAGGAGGCATTGATCATGTCCTGCGTTTGCGGGGTGAGGCCCACGTGCAGGGAAAGATAATCGGACTTGGCATAAAGCTCATCCAGGCTGAGCAGGGCAATATCGAGTTCGCGGGCCACAGGGGGGGCCACGAAGGGATCGTAGGCGACCACCTCCATGGCAAAGGCCTTGGCGCGGCGGGCCACTTCGATCCCGATTCGGCCGAGGCCGATGAT
>CAYTQA010000147.1:0-6658 GCA_964439495.1 uncultured Terriglobales bacterium
GCAACTCCAGAATGACACCAATCAGCGCTTCAGGTATTTATGAGACTGGTTCTATGCAAGTTTTACCGGTAATGGAGTTTTAAAATCAGGATGCCGAGCGTAAGCACAAGGGTCGCGCCATTCGCCAGGATGATGGGACGAGAATGAATTCCCACGCCATAACCCAACCAGAGGAGGACGCCGGCATTCAGCGCAATCAGCATTCCCCATGCAACGTCCCTGGCCCGTTTGGTGCGCCAGGTTTGAAGCAGTTGCGGGATGAAAGAGCTGGTGGTAAGCAAAGCCCCGAGATATCCGATGCTGTCCCAGGCTCCTGAGGTCAACCGCGCCACCCCTAAGATTAGCAGAGGGCAAATCATTACCGGATGAAAAAGTAGAGAGTCATGCCCGTCCCAACCAGGACCACGAATTGGCGGACCAGATCGGGACGGACCTTTTGGGCAAAGTATGCGCCGCCATATCCGCCAATGGTCGCGCCAATCACCATCAGAATCGCCTGTGGCCAGAAGATCGCCTTGGCGATAATAAAAGTGGCCATCGCCACCGCATTGCAGACGCTGGCCAGGTACGTCTTGAGGCCATTCATAGCGTGAATGTTTTCGACGCCCAGCAGCGCGAACATGGCAAGCATCAGAATCCCGCTTCCGGCCCCGAAATAGCCGATATAAACCGCGATGATCAACTGGAACAGCGCAGCTCCAGCCATCGCGTGGCGCGAAGTGTGGGTGGTGCGTGCGCGCAGCCAGGCGCTGATCCGTCCACTGAAGGCAAACAGCAGGGTCGCCACCAGCATCAGCCACGGAATCAGCCTGAGAAAAGTGGATTGCGGCGTCTTCAGCAGGACCACCGCCCCCAGCAGCGCCCCCGCGATTCCGGTGAGCGTCAGCGGCAGGATCAGCCCTCGCGTGGAGAGCAGCGAGCCGCGATACGCCGCCGTCGCCGCCACGGTTCCGGGCCAGAGCGCCACCGTGTTGGTGGCGTTCGCATTAATCGGCGGGACCCCGGTAAACAGCAGGGCGGGAAAGCATAGAAATCCTCCGCCTCCGGCGACCGAATTCAACAGGCCCCCGAGAAAGGCCGCGCCGAAGAGCAGAAGAGCGTGATGGATCAGCATGAATGGGTTTCGATGGGAAGATTTCTATCCTGCAATCTTTACATTTACATTATTGCAAACTGGATGGAAGCAAAATGCCTGAACGGTCCTCTTTTATTCTTATAATCATTAAGAGGAGCCGCCATGCCGGAGTTCAGCACCCTTAGCGCATTTTTTGTTGCGGCATTTCTGCTCAATATCGCGCCTGGGCCCGACATGCTGTATGTGATTGGGCGCAGTATCGGCCAGGGACGCAGCGCGGGCGTAGTCTCAGCGCTGGGAATTTTCGTAGGTTGCCTGGTCCATATTTTTGCGGCGGCTTTTGGAGTCGCGGCCCTTCTTCGTTCGTCTCCCATTGCATTCAGCATCGTTCGCTACGCCGGCGCGGCATACCTGGTCTATTTGGGCGTGCGGCTCCTGCTGCAAAGCCCAGCCTCGCTCAATCCCGAAAAGGTCGAAAGCGCCGACCTTGGCCGCATCTTCTCCCAGGGCGTGGTCACGAATGTTCTGAACCCTAAAGGTGCCTTGTTCTTCCTTTCTTTTTTGCCTCAGTTCATTCAGCCGCAGCGCGGTTCGGTGTCATTGCAAGTCATCATTCTCGGCATGATCTTTAACGCCGGTGGCACGCTGGTAAATCTTGCGGTGGCGCAGGCCGGAGGACGTCTAGGCGATACCCTGAAACGCCACTCCGGAGTGGCCCGCATCCAGAAGTGGTTTACTGGAACTGTATTTATCGGGTTGGGAGTTCGAGTCGGCCTCAGCCGAAGCTGATGATTCGCCTTAGTCGTCATCTCCGGTATCCCGAACTCGATTGTTATAAGAAATCCTTGTAGAAGTCTTATCTGAATCAGCACCCTCCAGAGTCTTTCCTTGCCCGAAGGCCACCTTCTATAGCATTATTCTTCTGATCAAAAGTATTACGGAATAGCTTCATGGGAGGAATTATGGCGTTCAGGCGTGTCAGTGCTTACATTGCAGTTTTAATGCTCACGTTCTCTTTGGGATGCGGGAAGAAGTCCGACAACGCGGAGACGCCGGCGACCACGGCGAATCCGGCCAATGGCGCCGCGCCGGAGACGAACGCCAAAACCGGGGAACCGCGGCTGAAGACCCGAAGCTCGGAGGGCACGGCCGCTGCGTTGCCGGCGGGCAAGATCATCACCGTCCGTCTGGGCGAGACGCTTAGTTCAAAGACCAGCCAGGCCGGACAGGGATTTAGCGCCACTGTAGCGGAGCCGGTTACGGAGAACGGGACTGTGGTGGTCCCCCAGGGCGCTACCGCCCATGGTACCGTCGTGGACGCCCGGCCGCTGGGCCGCTTCAAGGGCGGCGCGCTGCTTAGGGTGCGCCTTACCTCGATTACCGTGAACGGAAAGGACACCCCGGTTGATACCGCTGCCGTGGGCCGAAGCATGAAAGGCAAAGGCAAGCGTACCCTGACCATGGCTGGCGGCGGCGCTGGCTTGGGAGCCCTGATCGGCGGTCTGGCCGGCGGCGGCAAAGGCGCGGCCATCGGCGCTCTGGCTGGCGGCGGGGCCGGTACCGCGGGCGCGGCCTTTACAGGAAACAAAGATGTGGTCATCCCTGCCGAAACTGCCCTCAGTTTCAAGCTGCTTAGAGCGGTGGACCTCACAAAGTAACGGATAAGCGGCGTTGGCTGGAGTTATTTGTTCAACGCCGCTTCTCAACCGACTTACCAAAGCAGGACGGATGGGCGCATGTGAAGATTCCATCCGTCCTGCCTCATCCGAAATCTGCTCCTTCGTCCTTCACGCTATTCCTTGTTAATCTAGATACGGACTTATCAAACCTCCGCGATGCGAAAAATTTTCCTGATCACCATTTCGGGCCGGGACAAGCCTGGGCTGATGGGCTCCTTTACCGGCATCCTCTCCGCCCATAACGCCCGCATCCTCGACATCGGACAGGCCGTCATTCATGAGACCCTCTCTCTCGGCATCCTCATCGAAGCCGCCGAAGAAGACGAGGCGGCGGCGGTCACAAAGGACCTGATCGTAAAGGCCCATGAGCTGAATGTTCACATCGGACTCGACCCCATTACCGATGAGGCGCTTGAGCACTGGGTGCGGGCGCAGCAGAAGGACCGCTTCATCATTACCCTGCTGGGCCGGACCATCGGCGCGCGCGACCTTGCGAATGTAGGGGAAATCATTGCCGGCAACGGTCTGAATATCGACCGCATCGAGCGTCTTTCGAACCGCCAGTCCTTGTCCTCCCTGGACGCCAAAAATCGGGCCTGCGTGCAGCTGAGGATCAGTGGCTGGGCGCCCCATCCCGACGAAATGCGCGCCGCCTTTCTCGCGCTTACCCACGATGCCGAGATAGATATCGCCTTCGAGCGGGAGAGCATCTATCGCCGCAACCGGCGGCTGGTCGCCTTTGACATGGATTCCACCCTCATTCAGGGCGAGGTCATCGATGAACTGGCAAAGCTGGCCGGCGCCGGCGATCGGGTCGCCAGGATCACGGAAGCCGCCATGCGCGGCGAGCTGGATTTCAAGCAGAGCTTTGCCCGGCGCGTCTCCTTACTGCGCGGCCTAGGCGCGGACCGGGTAAGGGAGCTTATAGAAAAGATCCCTTTGACCGATGGGGCGCAAACATTGATCTCCACCCTGAAGCGGCTTGGCTATAAAACCGCCATCCTCTCCGGCGGCTTTACCTTCTTTGGCCAGCACCTTCAGGCGCAACTCGGCATCGACTACCTCCATGCCAATGAATTGCAGATTGCCAATGGGGTCGTGACCGGAGAGGTGGGCGCGGAGATCGTGGATGGAAAGCGCAAGGCGGAGCTTCTCCGCGAAATCGCGCGCCGGGAAAACCTGGAGCTGGACCAGGTGATCGCCATCGGCGATGGGGCCAACGATCTGCCCATGCTTAATATCGCAGGCTTGGGCATCGCCTTCCATGCCAAACCCCTGGTCAGGATGAATGCCCGCCATGCCATCTCTCATCTGGGCCTCGACGGGATCCTCTATCTTATCGGCGTGCGCGACCGCGACTCCCTTCAGCCGTAATTGTCACGGCCCATGCGGAGCAGCACGTTGGGCTTGCTTCAAGAACCAATCTTCAATGCGGAGCGGACCTCCGCGATGGGCAGGTCCTTCCAATAGCGGGTCATGTTGTCCACGGTCATGAAGGAGCGCGCATGCATGTGGTCAATGTAGAGCCTCCCCTGAAGATGGTCGATCTCATGCTGCAGGATGCGCGCATACCAGCCCAAAGCCTCGATCCTGCGGGCGTTCCCATCTTCATCCAGGCAATCCACCCGCACCCGGCGGGCGCGTGGAACGATTGCGGAATATCCTGAGACGCTGAGGCAGCCTTCGAAGTGCTCGATAGTTGGCCTCTCCAGCAGCTCGATCCTGGGATTAATGATCACGTGGAATTCGACCGGCACGCGCTCCCGCTCCGCCAATTGTTCCGGGGTCGCGCTCCGGTGATACTCCGCCCGGTCTTCAATCACCGCAAGCTGAAGCGGCAATCCGACCTGCGGAGCGGCCAGCCCCACTCCGGGAGCGTCGCGCATGGTCTCGCGCATGGATTCGATGAGCTGGCGGATGACCTCGCTGCCGATTTCCTGGGGCGAGAGTGGACGCGCCTGCTCCCGCAATACGCGCTCGCCCACCTGCACAATCTTTAATCGCATCTTCAATAGCTCCGATTATTTAACTTAGAGACGCAGACCATCACGAGGAGTGGGCGCCAGCACTATCCTGGTTGTAGCGATTCCTCGCAACTGCTCATTCTTCTCTGTGGCCCTGTGTCTGTGTGGTGAAATTCTGGCTTTATTGTGGTGGACGCATGAGCACCCGGTCGGCTGGGCATTCGCGCACAGTCTGGCCGCAGGCCTCGAGGCGCAGCTCTTTGCTGAAACATGCCTCCACCCCAACCAGTTCACCGCCATGGCACGAGGTCCGGAACGATTCCTCCTCGGCATGGTTTGCCTCCGCGAAACTGCGCTCGATATCGTGTACGGCGAACTGTTGCGCGTGCTCCAGATTGCGATAGCTGTCCGGGACCTGCACCGAGCGGAACGCCTGCTCCGCTTTGGCGAAGTAGTCAGCGGAGTCGAGGCCGCTGCATGTGCCGTGGCTGGCCCACTCATGCTGAATCAGTCCCGCCGAAGGATAAAAAGAGAGCATATGCTCAACCATCTGCCGCGCCACCGGACGGGCTGGGGCGCAGTTCTCAGGCGATGGGCCGCGGTTCGCCTCCGGCCACAGCCCATGCAGTACGAACCCGGTATGCCTGTCCGATTGGCATTCCAGCGAACCGTCGCCTGAATGGCTGGCGCAGAAGTCAGGGGCCCAGGAAAGCGCGAGCACATAATAATCAAAGCTTCCGGAAGTGCTCTCCGCGCGCGGGCGATGATGCCGCGCCAGCGCCGAGATCGCCAGCAGCACCAGGGCCGCAGCCAATAGCAGGAAAATTGGTTTAACGCGCATCGCGAGAAGACATCATAATGCAAAGCCATCCGTGTAAGGAGATGCGGTTGGCTGAAAATTAAGATGAGATCAGGGTCACTGCTTTCCCTGCGGCCCATTCTGGAAGGTCTTCAGATAGCTGACAATCTGCCATCGCTGCTGTTCCGGCAGCCGGGCCCATGAAGGCATGCCATTCTTGATGCTTCCGTTGGCAAGCAGCCACTCCAGTTCGCCGGGGGTTGCCGCAACAACGCGGCTGGAATGCAGGCTCGGCTTCTTCCCCTTCCCATAGCCCTCTTTCCCATGGCAGGAGGAGCAGTGCTGCCTGAACAGTTTGGCGCCCGCGGCGATTGCATCCCGATCTTCGCCGAAAGGGTTCTGTCTTGCGCGGTCGGGAACGGGAACTTTGGCCAGCCATGACCCATCGCCAATGGCTGCAAAGGTGAGGGTTGCGATAAGGGTCAGCAGCGCCAAAAAAAAATCTTGCTCATCGTTAACGGCCTCGCAGCTTGGCGGCGATCTGCCCGATCTCATACGAGACGCTGAAGCGCAGAAGCGCTCCATGGCTGTTGCCGTTCAAGCCTGCCGCGGGAGAAATTTTCAGGGTGGGACCGTTGGGGATGCGAAAGCTCGCGACCGGCGCAAGATAATGCGAGGTATCGCGCACGCCGAAGCTGTATCGGTCGCCTAGGCCGCCATATAACTCCGCGCCCAAAGAGAAATTTTCCGCGCACAGGCGGCATTCCTCCGCGCGGGCGACCAGCGCCAGCGGACGGCTTACGCCCAAGGCATAGCCAAACTCCCAGGGAGCGGCTTTAAAGTTCTTCTCCGCAATTATATTTTCCGATAGGTTCCAACCTTTGAAGTTGCTGGAAAGTATCAGCTTAAGCTCGCCCTCGCGCAGCTTTTCATTGCGATTATTGCGGGAGAGGAAGTCTTGCCGCCCGTCGTGGCCGACGACTTCGAGCAGCGTCTTGTCCGCGCCATTGATATCTTCAAACTCGGCGTACAGTACCGGATTGATCCAGTGCTCGCGCGGCAAAAGGCGAAAACGGTTCTCGAATCGGTAGCCGGTAAAGACGGTGCTCTCGCCCGCCGTACTCTGCCCGTCAAAATAAAT
>CAYTQA010000147.1:6668-7752 GCA_964439495.1 uncultured Terriglobales bacterium
ATCTCGGAGGTCCACCACGCCTTTACGCCATACTCCAGCTCCAGGGCATTCGCGATAAAAGAGTGGGAGTGCGCGGGAAATCCACTCACCGCTTTGCTCTCGAATTCGAGATTTCCCGGTTCTTCCATCTGGTGGGAATAGGTCACAAAATATGTTTCCTGCGCTAGCAGCCGCGCCGGCGCCATCCCGACCAGCGCCAATAAAGGACCAAAAAGAAAGACTTTCCGCACTACAAACCTCAAAATAAAAATGAAGATATTGAAAACGAAATTGAATTTCATTTTCAATTATAAGGATAGTAGGCGCGCCGCTGTCGGGTCAATCCCAGGCGAAGTCAATGGCGATTTTACGCAGTTAACGGCTCGGGCAGCCGATTGAGTGGAGGCCATAATCCGGATATCGTCCTGCCCGGCCGTCATCGCCGAGGAATAAGGTTGGGCGCTCACCAACTCGGAAAAAACCCACCGCATCTAATTCACCCTTGCAGTGTTAATACTGTTCAGCGCCTTTCGAAACTGGACGCTGAAGCATCCGCACCGCGCAGGAGGAGGATTACCTTTGAATACTGCTTGCAAGATTGAAACATCCGCAAAAAGGCGCTGGCCCTATCTGGCCCTTTTAGGATTGCTGGTCGTTCTGATCGGCTGTCCACGACATGTAAGTATCGCAGAACTCAACCGCAATCCCGGACGCTATCAGAACAAGGAAGTGGCCGTAACCGGCACTGTGACCGAATCCTTTGGACTGCTGGGCGAAGGCGCATTCCAGGTTGACGATGGCACCGGCAAGATCTGGGTGCTGAGCTCCAATTATGGAGTGCCCGGCAAAGGCACCCGCGTCGGCGTTGCCGGAAATCTGGTGGGAGGAGTTTCCCTGGGAGTGCGGAGCTTCGCCACTGCCATCCGCCTGACCCACAAGCCTCATTACTGATGACAACTGCCCATTCTTCTCTGCGTCTCTGTGGTGAATGCCGATTTATTCACCACAGAGACACAGAGCCACAGAGGAAAAGATTAAAAAAATTAACTGAAATTTGTCATCCTGTCTATAACAACAACGGCGGTGTCAAGGGCAGACGTATGCG
>CAYTQA010000148.1:0-7744 GCA_964439495.1 uncultured Terriglobales bacterium
GTCGTGCAACGGCATGCCCAAGTCGGCCGCGTACTGTCCGATCTCGGCGCGGAGTATGGCTTCATCTTTGGTCCTCTGGTCCTGCTCGAAGGCCCTTCGGGTGGTACGAAATACGACCCCATTCAGCGCCTCCATGCGGGTATCGATGGGTGTGACCCATTCTTCGCTGATGTCGGCCACGACCGCGTGCGTGCCGCGAATAAGCATTGTGCTGACCTCAGTCAAGAAGTCGGCATCTACGCCGGCGACGAAAAGATCACCCAAACTTCCCGCGACGGCCCGTGGCAGCGCCGACGGCGATGCCTGCCGGGCCACCCAGCAGCCCAATGAGGCTGCCAACGGCTGTGCCCGTAAGAGTCCGAATGGGGAAGTCGCCGTCTGCCTGCTTGACGGTCACGGTGCCATTGGCCTGCTTGCTGATGACCGACTCGGCGTGGATCGCAATGCTTCCTTCGGCATCGAGTTGGTTCAGCGCACGCGAGGCTTCATAGGCTTTAGTCTCATTATCGAAAACTACTACGATTATTTTTTCCATACATCGCTCCTTAATTTGAAATAGCTTCCTTAATCTGTTGAATCTGCTGGCGCGATTAGCGCAGTTTGCTGATTACGCCGCAATTTTGAATGCTGCGACCTCGGGTAGACTGTGGACGGCGGTGGCAAAGCTGATCAAAGACACTCCGTCAGAGATCAGGTCAACACCGATGGCGAACCCAATGAACCAGATGCTCGATACCGGCATCTGCGCCAGCAGCATGGTCCCGAGCACGACTGACAAAACGCCGGAGAAGGCGCGAAGGCACTTCCCGGGGCTTCCCTTCGAAGACGGAGATTAGTCCGTCCATGGGCCTGGCTCCCGCGATCTTCTCCGCCAAGTCAGGTCCCTTCCTATCATCCACACTGCCATCCCTCGATTCACGATCACCGAAAAAAGCAGGACGCTCGTTACTTCCGTAATTTTTGTAAAAAAACGGTGAATTTTATTTCATGTTTTAGCAAAGGCGCATCGCGCATGATAAGTTGAATCATCCCCATTGCATTCAGCGCTCATGGAGCAGCCTCCCTGAACTGCTTCGGCCTTAATCGCCCAATGACGGAAGACCAATTCGGTACAGCGGAAGATGCAGAAAATCTGCGGGATTCGGCGGGGGTAGCTCCTCTCACGCGGCCCAGAGCGAAGCTGCATTATTTTTATTATCTGCTTGCCGCCTTCAACCTTCTTACCATCTGCGTCAGCCTTTATATCAATCACACCATCCTCCACACTTATCAGTCATCGGTGGAAACCAATCAAACCTGGACGGCGCGGTCGAATGAATATTCGCGCCTGCGCGACCTGACATCGATTGTCGATTCCCCGGGACACGACGTCTTTGAATCCAACGATCCCGACGGGGAACGTGGACGCATGCAGTATGGGCTGGCTGTCTTCGACCGTCGCATCGGCGAGTTGAGGTCGGACCTGCAGACTTCGCACGACGCCCGGGCGGCTACCGTGCTCGCCGACCTGGATGAGGTTTCAGGGCAGGTCCAGGGCTTGACCGAGGAAGAGGAGGTTGTGTTCCGCTGCATCGCGCGCAAGCAGATGCAGCTCGCCAGCTCCCGAAAAGAATCCCTGCTGCGCCATGTCAACAGGGTGAACCTGGCCATCGGCCAATTGCGCGACGATGCCGCCGGAATCCAGAATGCGACTTTGCGGCAACAGATGGCCACCGCCTTTTCCTTGCAGCGCTTCGAGTGGCTCATCGCAGCCTCAATCATCCTGATGGTGGTGGCAACCACGCTTTACGGGCGTGTCCTGTTTCAGCGGCTGCAGGCCTCGTTCCGGGAACGAGCCCAACTATATCAGGCCATCCAGAAGGAATTGCGCGAGCGGCAGAATGCGCAGCGAGAGCTGGAAAGCGCGCATGAGCAGCTCGAACTCGAGGTGGAGAGGCGTACCGCTGAACTGGTGCAATCGAACCGGGAGCTGCGAGCGGAAATGCTGGAGCGAAGGCGGGCGGAAGAGGCATTGAGACTCAGCGAGGAGCGTCACCGCGACCTTTTTGAAAATGCCAGCGATGTGATCTTTACCCTCGATCTGGAGGGCAGATTCACGGCCCTGAATCATGCCGGAAGAGACCTGCTGGGGATCGAGGACGGAAATAGCCTGTTGAAATTGGCTGACACCGTGGCCGCCGACCAGGGGGAGATCGTCCGCAGAATGATAGAGCTCACGCCGGCAGTCCCCCAAGCCGAGGCGCGCCAGCTTACGGTCCTGAACCGCGAAAAGCAGTCGGTAAAGTTTGAGGTCAGCACCCGACTCATCCTGAAGGACGGACAGGCCGCAGGTGTGCAAGGCGTGGCACGCAACCTAACCGACCGCGAACGTCTCGAAGTCCAGCTTCGGCAGTCACAGAAAATGGAGGCGGTCGGGCGCCTGGCGGGCGGAGTCGCGCACGACTTCAACAATCTGCTCAATGTGATCACCGGTTACAGCGAACTGATCCTTTCGGAGGAGGGCGCATCCGCCGAGATCCAGGAACGCGTGAATGAGATCAATAAGACGGCCAGGCGGGCGGCCTCTTTGACCCGCCAATTGCTCGCATTCAGCCGCAAGCAGGTATTGAATCCAAGCGTGCTGAACCTGAACACAATCGTCTCCGATGCCAGCAGGATGTTGCGGCGGCTCATCGAATCCAACGTCGAAATCATCACCCACCTGGACGCCTCCCTGGGAAACGTGAAAGCGGATTCCGGTCAGATCGAACAGGTCATCCTGAATATTGCCCTTAATGCGCGGGACGCCATGCCGCAAGGCGGCAAGCTCATTATCCAAACCAGGAATTTCGATTGGCAGGAAGGTCCCGCCGGACTGAAACCCGATATTGCCCCCGGCCGATATGTGCTTCTCGAGATCAGCGATACCGGCCAGGGAATGAGTAAAGACGTACAGGCTAAGATGTTCGATCCTTTCTTCACCACCAAGGAGCTCGGAAAAGGGACGGGGCTGGGCCTCTCGATTGTCTATGGGATTGTGAAGCAATCAGGCGGACATATAAACATCTACAGCGAGCCCGGTCAGGGGACCACCTGCCGCATTTATCTGCCCCGTGTCATGGGGCAGGTGAAAACCGCGCCTCCGGAAACCCCAGTGCGTCCGTTGACCCAGCCTATGCAGACGATTTTGCTGGTGGAGGATGAAGAAGCACTGCGCACCATGACATGCATTTACTTGCAGAACCTTGGGTTCAAGGTGCTGGAGGCAGGCAACGGGCGGGAGGCGATGGAGATTTCCCACAGCCACTCCGGACCGATCCAGCTCGTGATGACAGACGTTATGATGCCAAAGATGAACGGATTCGAGCTTGCGAAGCAACTGTTGCCGCATCGCGGCGAGGCCAAGGTGCTCTTTATGTCAGGCTATGCGGACGAAGTAATTGCCGATCATCAGGAGATGCGGGCCGGCGCTGTCTTCCTCCAGAAACCGTTCAGCTTCAGCGATCTCACCCACAAGCTCCGGCAAGTGCTCTCATAGGAGCAGGCGATTTCACTGGCGAACAGCCAACGGAAACCGCCTTTGAAGCAAAAATCGCGGTAGAGTATATCCCGCGCTTTTCTGAATTCGGAAAACCGGCAATCGCGCCCAGAAGAGTGGTCCCGGAGATACCAGCCACTCCACGGAGAAAGTCGCGACGATCCAGCTTCATGGCGCTCCAGAGCTATGTTCCGGTTCCATGCAGCGCGGTCTCGGGCAGACCGTGGTATTTTCTGAATCCCTCTACTCCCTGTTTCGACATGTAAGTTTCCAGCCGGCCCGGATCGGTTTTGCGGAGGTCGACCAGAATCAATCCATCCAGGACATTCGAGAAGCTCTTGTCTACATTAAAGGAGAGGATCTTGCCGCCGACTTTTAAATATTGCCGGAGCAGGATGGGAATTCCTTTCCCGTCCTTTTCAAGCTCCGCCACGGAGTTGGAGAGATCGTCCAGGTCAAGCAGTCTGCTGATGGAGGAAATCTCCCATCTGCGAAGTTTGCGGCGTTGCCGCAATGAGGATTTTGGCCGTACGAGCTTCGCCAGCGGACCATATTCATGCGATTGGAAGAACCGCACCATCAGCTCGCGCGAGGCGCGGGTATAACTGTTGCTGATGCTCACCGCTCCGAACAAGGTAGGGGTTTCGGGGTGTCGCGCCACATAGGCCCCAATCCCCTTCCACAGCATCAGCAGAGAGCCATATTGCTTCTGATATTCGCTGCGTATAAAAGACCGTCCCAGCTCCAGTGCAGGCCCCATCTGTTCAAAGAAGCGGGCATCGAAGGCGAAGAGCGAAGACGTATAGAGTCCTCTGCTCCCCCTGCTCCGCAGTACCTCCTCGGAATTCGCGAGACGATAGGCGCCGGCAAGTTCGTTCTTCGGCTTGTTCCAAAGAATCAGATGAGTGTAGTAGGAATCGAACTGGTCGAGATCGATTGCCTTTCCCGTGCCTTCGCCGACCTCGCGAAACGTCAGCTCTCTCTGCCGTCCAATCTCCGCGAGAAGGTTCGGGATTTGATGCCCGCGCGCCGCATATACGCGGAACTCGCGGTTTTCGCATAGACGGCCCTCCGCGCCCAGCATTCGCAGCTCGGCGAGGACATCGTGATCCGGAAGGGGCGAGGCCACCGCCGCTGGAGCGCGGCCTTCCGTCAGCGGAAACTTCCAGGACCACGAGAATGGCCTCGGGCCGCCGCGCTGATCGAGCAGGTAGGTGCGCCAGCGAAGATAATCCGTCGCCTGGCCCGCATGGCGAATATCGCGGAGTTTTTCCGCGGAGACCATGTTCCCGATGCGTACTTCTATCTCCTTGCCGCTTTTGTTCAACAGTTCGTGGGGAAGCCGCGCTGTACGCAGCATGGGATGAATGAGCCCCATCAGATGAAAGGGCACGCTGTTTGCGCCCATAAAAAGCACCGGCAAAACGGCGGAGCGCGTGGCCTGCGCCATGCGGGCGACCATATCGCTCCACTCCGGATCGCTGATCTCGCCATACTTAAACTGCCAGTGGGAAACTTCCCCGGCGGGAAATACTATGAGCATGCCGCCGCCGCGAAGATGAGAGATTGCCTGTCTCAATCCCCGGCTGTTGGTGTGCCTGAATTCCTCATGATCAAAGGGATCGACAAAGAAGCAGTGGGGCGCGAGTTCAGGAATTGCGGCAAGCAGCCGGTTGGCGAGTATTTTTACATCGTTGCGCACGCGCAACGCCAATGCGCCCAGGATTACGCCGTCCAGCATGCCGAACGGATGATTTGCAACGGCGATGACCGGTCCTGTGGCCGGAATGCGCCGCATGTCGGCGGGATCGACGCGCAGGCCAATCTTCATTTCAGCCAGCAAAGCCTCCAGAATCGGCTGGTTTTCCGTCTGGACGACTTTCCGGTAGAGCTCCCGGAACTGGCTTGGAATAAAAAAATTCAGAGCCGGGGGAGCGGACTTCAAGGAATCGCTCGCGAAAAGCGGTTCTGGACCATTCCTCTCTAGCGGGACATTTCTTGCTGGCATGATCCTTTGTACTGATTCATTTTTAAGCCGCTGTAAACGAACGATTACGATGCGGTGAAAAGATGTTTCCGGATCAATTACCTTGGTGCAGCGACTGCTGGCCGGCGCTGGGGAAAAGGGCATACAGGCTGGAAGGAGAAGACCGATAGTCGAAGAACCCTTGCCCCACCCTCATGCCGTGGTTCAGAGCGCTGGGAGTGGTCACCGCAATACACAAGCCGAGAACGGCATGCGCCGTACCCAGAGCATAAATGTTGCGATATCTGCGGAAGAGCTCGCACAGAAACAAGCCCCCGGCAAAAGTTACAAGGGCCAGCAGCGCATTTGGAATGTGCACAGCGGAAAAGAGGAGCGCGCTTGCCACCACCGCCCGGCGTGGACCGCCCAGCAAAGGCTCAAGACGCAAGAAGAAATAGGATTGCAGGATGAACTGCTGGAACAACGCCCACAAAGCGTACGCAAAATAATGAGATGCAGTGGTACTCGGCCCGAAGGCGGGATGAAGATGGCCGCTCGACCAGGCAGCGAGCACCGCGGCCCCACCGATCGCGATCGAGCATGGAATTAACCACCAGGTCTGTTTCAGTCCTTGGAAGGTGATCCCAAGCTGCCTTCCGCCCGGCCATGAAAGCGCGCTGGTTACGACGATCCAGAGCATCGCGCCCCAGAAGAAGCCGCGCTGCGCCACATCCGAAGACCAGAGCGCCGCCTCCAGCAGACCCAGCGCAACGACAAGCTGCAACGCATAAAACAGTTTCAGCCGGCTATCCGGACGATAAGGACGGATTGCTTCTATACCTTGGAAACAGCGGGCCAGGTTGGAAAATGATTTCTGCACGGGCGGCGAAACGTTAACGGAATATTAATTGGACTCAATGCGGGAGCTTTACGTTGCACTTAGTTTGCAATTCTGGGTTACGCCGGCCCCGGGAGGCTGGGAGGGTATAGCGCCCTTAACGCCTGTATTTAAAAGACAGTTTGGGAAGATGAAAGCGGACTTAGGGATGTGCCCCTTACCTGGTACGGCGACGGGCCCCGCCGGCGCGGGTCTTTCTGGTGATGGGGACGGGCGAAGAGATGGACGGAATCAGCTCTTCCTCCTCGGGGTCCTCCACTCCGGTTGTGTGCCGGATGCTGTGCCCCTCCACCAGATGGCAGACTTCCTCAGCCAGGTTCTTGGCATGATCGCCGGCGCGCTCCAGGGACTGCGCCATCATCAGGAGATTGACTTTATAGCTGTTGTCCCCGGTTTGGCCCAGGTGCCGCACAAAGACAGCTTTGCGCAATCCATCGATCTCGGCATCCATACGCAGCACGGAGAGCGCCGCCTCCAGGCTGCGCGCGCAATAGGCCCGGTAGATGGTCTCCAGCATTTTATCCAGGACCAGCGACATTCGGACAAGCTCGGTGGCGTCCATACGGGTGAGCGGATGGGGCAACGAACGAACCAGCATCGTCACAGCGCACAACAGGTCCCCGATGCGCTCCAGATCGAGGGTGAATTTCAAGCCGGCCAGGAGCTCCCGTATGTCCTTGGCGGATGCATGAAGAAGCGCATTTCCAATATGCTCGTCGATATATTGGTCGATGCGATCCAGCTCTTTTTCACAGTCCATGACGGTGAGGAATGCGATGGAAGAGCCGCTGTTGAGACCGTCCGCCATATTTTGCACCGCATCCTGTACGATCAGGCAAGCCTGAATACTGAGACGTATAATCTCCTGCTTCTTGTAAGGATCCGCCTCGCTGGCCCGCGATACCATCGCCTCATCCCTCGTCTCAAACAGTATCTCCTCGCGGAGTAAATCTAAAGTCTCGATTGTATGAATGGACGATGAATTGTTGGTTACAGCGGTATGCAGCCTGGGAACTGCAAAAGCCTGACCCTCAGTGGGTGAAATGGCCGTGATCCGAGTTCCGCCCACGATCCAGAAATTCACGGCACGCCACTGCACCTTGAATCAAGTCCAGGTGCCCGCTGCGGACCATCTCCTCTGCAACTGCTCGTTCCGGTTGAGACTTTCCGGACAGCCAGAGCCTCTGCTCGCCGAGGTCGTCACTTCAGGCGGCGTCACGCCAGCTTCTACGCTTGAGATCAGCGCCGGCACCGGCACGAATGCAATTTGGCTGGCCGAACGCGGTTTCGACGTAATCGGAGTCGATCTCTCGCCGCTCGCCGTCGAAAGAGCCCGCGCCAAAATCGAGGGACGCGCTCTGCG
>CAYTQA010000149.1:0-7725 GCA_964439495.1 uncultured Terriglobales bacterium
CATGGATTGGGTCCCCGGCTCCCATGCCTCCACCTTTGGCGGCAACCCGGTGTGCATCGCCGCGGCGCTTGCCACCTTCGAGGTGCTCCAGCGTGAAGGGATCCGGAATGCGCAGGAGGTGGGCGAGCACATGCTGCGCCGCATGAAGCGCTGGCCGGACAAGCATCGCATGGTCGGCGACGTGCGCGGACGCGGGCTGATGCTCGGCGTCGAGCTGGCAAAAGACAAGGTCCTAAAAACCCCGGCTGGGCCGGAGCGCGATAAGGTCGTCGAACTCGCCTTCGAGCGCGGCGTGCTCTTCCTGGGCTGCGGCGAAACCACGATTCGCCTTTCGCCGCCGCTGATCATTAATAAGGAGCAGGCGGAGGTCGCCATGGACGTGCTTGAAGAGTGCATCTCCCTGGTGGAGCAGGCGACGCCCGAGGCCGCCGCCATGACCGAGGTCCCAGGTCATCCGGTGGGGACGTAAAGGGTTCAGGTCAGGCGCGAGCGCCTGACCTGAATTTTCGTGCGTGTGTCACCCCTCCAGGGTTCCCATATTAGAAAGCCTGAAGCGGCAATTAAGAACGCAGCCTTCCCGGGGTCCTTCGCTTGCGCTTGGCTCGCAAGCTCGCTGCGCGCGGCGCTCTGGATGACAAAATTAAAGGGGAATGTCGAAGCGCCGTAGGCGCGACACAAGAACGCCTTTGAGCTTGGTGTAAGATACTCTGCGGCCTGAAGCATCACCCATGCCGGGACAATTCACCCAATTCGCGGTGCGCAGCCTCGATCGGCTCGCTGCCCTGCTGCGCCTCTCGACCGCCGCGAACAAGCTTCCTGCGCACATCCGGACGGGAAGAAGCGGCGAGGGGACGGCCTACTTTCATCTGCGCGGGCTGGGGTACCGCATGGTGGCGCGCAATTTTCGCTCGCCGCGCCGGCGCGGGGACCTCGACCTGATCGGCTGGGACCGCGATACGCTGTGCTTCATCGAGGTGAAGACCCGCACCACGCGCGATGTGAAGCCGGCGGAGGCCGCAGTGGATGAAGAGAAGCGCGAGCAATTAAGGTCCATGTCGCGGGAATATCTGCGCGCCTTCGATAAGGCCCCGCCTTTTCGCTTCGACCTTATCACCGTCTATTTTTTGGGTGAGAGGCCGGAGATCACCTTATTTAAAAATTTTTTGCGGATGCCTTAGAATGGAAGTGACAGCAGGGAAAGGAACCTTTTGCCAGAGCTGAGAAAAGACCCGGTTTCCGGGCGGTGGGTCATCATCGCCACCGATCGCGCCAAACGGCCCAGTGATTTTTTCCGTCAGAGCACCAAGTTGAAGGGCGGCTTTTGCCCTTTTTGTAGCGGCAACGAGAGCAGGACCCCTCCTGAAATCCTGGCCTATCGCCCCGGCAACGGCGACGGCGGATTTCGCGATGCCCCGGGATGGACGGTGCGCGTAGTCCCCAACAAGTTCCCCGCCCTGGGGATTGAAGGCGCCCTGGAACGACGCGCCGAGGGAATGTACGACAAGATGAATGGCATTGGGGCGCACGAGGTCATTATCGAGACCCCTGAGCACGGCGAAACCCTGGCGACGCTGCCGAATAAGCGCATTGAAGATGTGCTCTGGGTCTTCCGCGACCGCATCATGGACCTGCGCAAGGACCGCCGCTTCCGCTACATCCTGATCTTCAAGAACCACGGAGAGGCCGCCGGGGCGTCGCTCGAGCATCCGCACTCGCAGTTAATCGCGCTGCCCATCGTCCCCAGCCAGGTGCAGGAGGAGTTGCAGGGCGCCAGGCAGTACTACCAGCTCAAGGAGCGGTGCATCTTCTGCGATATCGTCCACCAGGAGATGGCGGATGGAACGCGCGTGGTGGCCGAGAACGTAGACTTCATCACCGTCTCGCCGTTTGCTCCGCGCTTTCCCTTTGAGACCTGGATCATTCCTAAGCGGCATGAGGCGAATTTCGAGAACTCCACCTCGCAGCTTTACGAGAACCTCGCCAAAATGCTCAAGCTGGTGATCGGGAAACAGGATGCGGTGCTGGACAATCCGGCTTATAACCTGGTCATCCATTCCTCGCCGCTGAATGAAGATAACGCGGAGCAATACCACTGGCACGTGGAGCTCATGCCCAAGCTCACCAAGGTTGCGGGCTTTGAATGGGGCACCGGCTTTTACATCAATCCGACTTCTCCGGAAGAGGCCGCGCGTTACTTGCGCGAGGCGCAGGTAGAGTCGGCGCAATACGCCAGCGTGCGCTGATCGCGGTCATCGCCTTCCGCAGCTTGAGAGCGGCAACTTTCATGCCGATGGACTACGAATACGTCGCTATCCCGCAGGCCGAGGTACCGCGCGCGGTCAATCCGCTCTTTCAGCATCTGCTCGATACCTATGCCAGCGAGACCAATAAAGTGATTTCGGTGTGGCGGCAGTTTGCGCCTCAGGAGATGGGATTCACGCCGGCGGACAAATCAGCCACTGTGCTGGAGATCATGAAGCACCAGCTCCTCTCCGAGCGGCGCTTCTTCAGCGGGTTTATTGGCCTGGAAGGCGAGCCGGAAGCCGACGCCCTGATGCCCAAAGAGATTACGCCGGCGGCGTTTTGCGCTCGCAACGAAGAACTATGCAAGCCGCGATTGCAACGGCTGGCCGACCGCGAGGAGCGGTGGTGGCTGGAGGTTGTGCCGTTCTTTGATGTCCGGCGGGAGCGTATCTGGGTGTTTTGGCGGCGCGTGCTGCATACCGCTCATCATCGCACCCAGCTCGCGGTCTATCTGCGGCTGCTGGGCAAGCCCGTGCCTTCTATCTACGGACCCACGGCGGACGTCACATGGAAAGGCGCCGACCCCACCCGAAGCATCGAAGCGGCAGGCAGAAAATAATACGCTGGTCACAGCCTGCAAGCAGTTGCAGGGTTTCGAGTTTCCGGTTCGTCAAAAAAATAATGGGGGGATTTACGATTCGTAACAGGGCATGGCTTCAGCCGTGCCGCTTACGGTTTTATATGGAACGGCTTCAGCCGCTGCATTAGAAATTCGCTCCGCAATGCTGCGCTCCTGCCTTCGGCAGAGCGGTACAAAATTCCGATTCGGTCTTTTTCGGCAGGGTTAAAACCCTGCCCTGTTACGTCTCTTGTTTTCGAAATCGCGGCCTTGAGACAGCTACTCGTGGATTTCCTTCCACTCCTCATACCACGCCATTTGGATGGCTTCGAGCTTGCCTTCATTGGAGGCAGCGGGATCGTCGTCAAAACTCGGCAGCTCGATCACGTAGCGGTGCAGGTCGGTGAATCGCACCGTCAGCGGATCGGTATCCGGAAATTTCTCGGCCAGTAAAATTCCGAGGTCCTCTGCATCGTCCCAACCAAATTCCGGTGGCATTGGTTCTCTCCTGTGAATGAAGCTCAGAATTTTTTAAATTCAGAATCGGTGAATTATAAGCTCAGAATCTTTTGAATTGAACTCAGAAGCGGTGAATTCTAGTGCCCTTCCGAGATGTAATTCCGGTTCCATGCCGGAATCTCCACCACGATCTCACCGGGCTTCTCGATCACCGCCTGGCATCCGAGGCGCGAATGCAGCGTCAGGTCGGCGGCCATATCGAGACGGTCGGCCTCCTCGTCATCCATCTCGGAGAGCAGCTCTTCACCCTTATGGACCACCACATGGCAGGTAGTGCAGGCGCAGTTGCCGCCGCAGGCATGGTCGAGAAAGAAATCCTTGTTGATGGCCACATCCAGGATCGATTGCGGCTTGCCGTGCTCCTGGTAGGGCAGCTCGCCCTGCTCAAACTCGAAGGTCTGGTTGGCCGGTAGAAATGTGATGCGGACCGTGTTGGGGCCTGGGGGCTCCGCTGTTGCCGTGCCTTTTGCGTTTTTGCTTTCTTCTGACATAAGTTCCTGAACTCGTTATTCGAATTTCGCGGGAGCAACCGGATGCGGCGCGTGAGGGCCCTCTCCGAATTCCTCTCCCGCATTGTCCATGGTCTTGCCTTTGATGGCATGGGAGACCGCGGTATCCATCATCAGCTCCGCAAGCCGCGTGGTGGCTTCGTTCAGCGCCTCCACGGCCTTGCGGACCTTTTTATAATCGTCCTGCTTCACCGTCGCCCGCAACTCTTCCACCCGCTTCTCGATGCTGGCGTGCTCCGCCGAGGTGAGCCGCCTCCATGCGGGGTTGCCGCGGGCCTTCTCCAGATGGAGAAGAATATTCTCCGCCTCCACTCGCGCTTCCACGACCTGTCGCTGCCGGAAGTCCTCTTCGGCGTAGTCGAAGGAATCGAGGATCATCTTTTCGACCTGCTCATCGGTCAGCCCGTAGGTCGGCTTGACCTCGATCTCCGCCTCCTTGCCGCTGCGCTGCTCGCGCGCGGTGACGTGCAGGATGCCATTGGCGTCAATCAGGAAACGGACCTCTATGCGCGGAATGCCCGCCGCCATGGGCGGAATTCCCTTCAGGTCAAAGCGCGCCAGGGAGCGGCAGTCCCTGGCCAGCTCACGTTCGCCCTGAAGCACATGAATGGCGACGTTGGTCTGGCCATCCACTCCGGTGGTGAAATGCTCGGTGGCCGAAGCGGGAATCGTGGAGTTGCGATGAATGATCCTGGCGACCACGCCTCCCAGCGCCTCGATGCCGAGGGAAAGCGGCGTAACGTCGAGCAGAAGCATGTCCTCGGTGGACTGCGAATCTCCGGCCAGGATATTGGCCTGTACCGCCGCGCCCAGCGCGACCACCTCATCCGGATTCAGTTCGATATGCGGCTCGCGCTTGAACAGCTCTTTGACCAGCGCGCGCCCGCGGGGGATGCGGGTCGAGCCGCCCACCAGCACCACCTCTTGAATTTGTTCGGGAGTGACCCCGGCATCGGCGAGCGCCTGCTTGCAGGGCGCCACGGTGCGCTGGAGGATGGGCTCGATCAGTTGCTCAAACTGGCTGCGCGTAATTTCGCGCCGATAGCGCTCTCCGCCGGGCAGCCGGATATCGAGCTTCGCGCTTTCGGAGTTCGACAACGCAATCTTCGCCTCGATCACCGCCTTGCGAATGGTCTGCATGGCTTCGCCGTTGTGGCGCAAATCGAGCTTCAGGTCGCCGCCGATATCCTCGAGCGCAATTGCGATCAGAAGATTATCAATGTCGTCGCCGCCCAGATGGGTGTCGCCGTTGGTGGCCAGCACCTCGAAGATGCCCTCATGCAGCTTCAGGATGGAGATGTCGAAGGTGCCGCCGCCCAGATCGTAGACCGCAACGATGCCCTCTTTTTGCCGGTCCAGGCCATAGGCGAGGGCCGCGGCGGTGGGCTCGTTGACCAGGCGCAATACGTCGAGACCGGCGATGCGTCCGGCGTCCTTGGTGGCCTGGCGCTGCGCGTCATTGAAGTAGGCTGGGACCGTGATCACCGCTTTGCTTACCGGCGCGCCAAAGTAGCGCTCCGCATTTCGCTTGAGCTGAAGCAGGATATAAGCCGAAATCTCAGGAGGCGTAAACTCGCGCTCTCCCAATTTGATCTTGAGCACCTCTCCGGCCCTGCTGTTTTCCGAGATGCGGAAGGGGAAGAATTTCAATTCTTCCTGCACGTCGTCCACGCCGCGGCCCATCAGCCTCTTCACCGAGTACACCGTCTCTTCAGGGTGCTCGATCAGATGCTTATACGCGGGATTGCCGACCACGATGCGATCGCCCTTCTGCGGATCATGCGTAAGGGCCACCACCGAGGGGACAAGATTCGAGCCGTCCTCGCCAGGGATCACCAGCGGGGTCTCACCCTGCATGAAGGCAGCCAGCGAATTCGTGGTGCCAAGATCGATTCCGATTACGCGTTCCGCCATGATCAGCCCAGGACCTCATTCACATCCCGCACCAGATTGCGGATGTAGTTTCTGCGATTCAGCAAGTCCACCATCTTTTGCCGCAGGGCGGCGCGGCTTGCCTCTTCGCCATGCGCTCCACTCTCGATCAGCTTGTCCCATTGCTCCCAAAGCTGCTTCAACGCTTCAGTGGAGCTGTTGAGCATGGCTTCAAAGCGGGCCTTGGCGGACCGAAGGTCGCGCAGCGTGGCTTCGTCCTTTTCGCCCATGCGCTTGCTCATGCGCATCTCCTCAAGCTGCATATTTAATTCGAAGACCTCTTCCAGCAGGTCCGGCGGGACCACCTGTTGCTTCTGCTCGCCGCTGGCGCGCGCCTTGTCGGTGGCCGCGCGCGACTGGTCTTCAAGCTGCACCCCCTCCACCTGCAGAAGATATTCGGTGCGGGCGATGGGGTCCTTTAAGGTCCGATAGGCATCGTTTAAAAGCGAGCTGCGTTGCAGGCTCCAATCCTGCTCGCTGGCCGAGGCGCGCGCATAAACATCGGGATGCAGCTTGCGGCTCAGGCGGTAGAACTCTTTTTCCAGCCGCGCGGTATCGATGTTCAACTTGCGCGGCAGCCCAAAGAAGCTGAAATAATCCATCTCCACCGGAGGCTGCACCCTGGCGCATGAGGCGCAGAAGTGGCCCGCGCCTTCCAGCGGCGCATGACACGACCAGCAGGCCCGCGCCGGCTGCGCGGTATCGAGTTCGGTATGGTGATTGATCAGCGTGCTCATGGTTTCAATTTGATTTCGCTGGCGGTATTTTCGATGCGGCGATTACCGCCAAGTTCCGCACTTTGTAAATCCCGCTCGCCAGCTTTATTTGCGAATACCCTCTATAAAAGCAGAACCACGGGCGGACCCGTGGTTTTCACCGCCTTTGGCCTGCTCAATTACGCGGAAAACGACGAACCGCAGCCGCAGGACTTCGAAGAGTTGGGATTAATGAAATTGAAGCCCTGCTTCATCAGCGACTCCTCGTAATCGAGGACCATCCCGTGCAAGTATATGAACGACTTGGGATCCACGAAGACGCGGATGCCATCGAATTCGTACACCCGGTCGCGCTCGCGCGGCTTGGTATCGAAGCGAATGTTGTAGCTCAGCCCGGAGCAGCCGCCGCCCTGCACTCCCACCCGAAGTCCACCCTGCTCGGGCGAAACATTTTCCTTCGCCATTGCTGTGCGGATCTTGGCCAGGGCGCGCTCCGTCACCTGAATACTTTTAGTATTCGCGGAGACGTTATTCGCCGTTACCACCGGATTGTTCAGAGTAGCGCTCATATTTCAAAATTCCGACAACGCTGGGTCCTGCATCCCGCCAGTTATTGCGCCTGCGAGCTAGCGCCCACCGGCTGGCTGGCGCCCTGTTTCTTTTTCCAATCGCTGATCGCCGCCCGGATTGCATCTTCCGCGAGCACCGAACAGTGGATCTTTACCGGAGGAAGCGCAAGCTCCTTCACGATATCGGTGTTCTTGATTTCGAGCGCCTCATGGATGGTTTTGCCCTTGACCCATTCGGTTGCCAGGGAAGAAGAGGCGATCGCGGACCCGCAGCCGAAGGTCTTGAACTTCGCGTCTTCGATGATCTGGGTTTCCGGGTTCACCTTGATCTGCAGGCGCATCACGTCGCCGCACTCCGGCGCGCCCACCAGGCCCGTGCCCACTTCTCCGCTGCTCTTGTCCATGGTGCCGACGTTGCGTGGATTGGTGTAATGATCGATTACCTTATCGCTGTATGCCATCTTGCTGTCTCCTAAAAAACCTTTTTAATTCCAGGCCCGAAGCCCGTAGCTGATTTCGAAACTTTTCATTCAGGGCGGTGAAATCAATGCCCTTCCGTCACCCACTGCACTTTCTTTAAGTCGATGCCTTCCTTGGCCATCTCGTAAAGGGGCGAA